>JAKIYB010000374.1:299-4888 GCA_022708765.1 Armatimonadota bacterium
ACCTCATCAATGGTCACCGCCGGTTCACCGATGTGGATGGTAGTCTCCAGTGTTACGTCGGCAAGCGTCGGCGTGAGCGTCAGTGTCACCGGCGTCACCGCGCTTGGCGCGATATCTACCACGGTCTGGCCGTGATAATGTATCACCCCGGCGTCATCCAGCGCTTCCACCGCGATCATGATATTCTCACCGGCGCGCACGGTAATGCGCTGGTTCACCGCAGTCGGCAGCGTCCAGGGTATCGTCATCACCTGTGGCGTTCCCACCCCGCTGACAGTCACACGGAAGGCGGCGATTTCACCAAGACTGCGCATGACCGGCAGCGCGTCCGGCGCCGGTAGCCTGATCTGCAGAAGGATTTCGCCGTTCGGGACGGTGGTTGTCGCCAGACTCCCACCGCCGCAGCCGGTTAACATGAATCCAGTCAGCAACACACCGCTCAACAGGCATATCAGGGCAATCGTTCTCATGACGCACTCCTTTCCAATACACGGGCACCCGCGTGCCCAGAGATTATTCAGCGTTAAAAGAGAATCTTGCGGATTTCCGGCTTCACCGTGCCATCCGTTGTCAGCAGGCCCCAGTGTGGGCCAACGCCACCGGGCTCGTTTTTCCAGCTTTCGTCGAAAAGCTCAAAGATGAAGAGGTCTACTCCAGCTCCGCGCGCCCATGTCACTACATCGTGCGTGAAGATCCGCTGATTCAATGGCGATGGCTGTGCGTCGCCTTTCGCGTTGCCGGCGGACGGCCAGCCGCATTCGCCGATGATGACCGGTTGCTCGCCATACAGTGCTTTCACATTGCCGTAGGCATGCGCTACGCTGGCGACGGCGCGGTCAATGCGAACGCCTTCCCAATAGGGGTGGCAGTGGATGAAGATGGTATCAACGGCGGCTGCCAGTTCTGGACGCCCCTGTCCATTCTGGTGCCAGACATTCCAGGTGTCGGCATACGCGACCGGGACATTCGCGGCCTGTTTCACGCGGGTGAGGTAGTCAATGAGCGTTGCTTCCGTCTGCTCGCCGCGCAGCAGCACCTCAGTGCCGACAATGATCCCTGTAACCGGGTACTCCGCGGCGACGGCGAGGGCAGTGGCGATTTCCGCTTCGTTCGCCTGCGCGTCGGCACCGATCCACGCACCCACCCAGCAGGGGATGTGCTGTTCGGCTGCCATCCGAATGGCATGCGACACGCCATTGCGCGCGGTGTAGGTGCGAATGGCGCTGCTGTAACGCGACACCGCGACGAACTGCTGGGTGATTTGGGCTTCGCTTAGAACGCTTGTCGGGGGTTGCGTGGTGAAGGGGCCATAACAGACCGGGATGTTTCCCAGACCCAGGTCGGGATGATCGAATGCCAGCGACAGCGCCAGGCCGCCCATTGTGGCGGGGTCGGCATACAGGTGCAATGTCACCTGTGTCATCGCTTGGGGGCGGACATCGCTGCGCCCGCTGCCACGGTAGAGTATGGCGCCGTTCACATCGGCAGCGGAGACGGTGAAGATGCGATCAATGCCGGACGGCACACTGAACTGCCCTTGCCAGAGGTGCGATGCCGCGTCGTATCCTAACGCGTGCGTAATCGGTGTCGGAATTTCCGGACCGGTCACCGTTACATTGACTGCCGCAATCTCATCGGTGAGCGCGCGTCCGCTGGATGGCAGCGACAGGCGCATCGTGACCGTGCCGGTGCCAATGTCCGAAAGGTTCGCCATGGTTTGCTGGCATCCAGTTCCCAGCAGGACCGTCAGCAGAAGAAATAGGACGACAGGTAAGACTCGCATCGCAGACTCCTTTAGGCGTAGAGCACGGCAGTAGCGCCGTCATACTATGCTATACGCGCCCAGAAGCGCTTGCTGCGAGGGGTGGAGAATTACGTATCGTGGAGCAGTTCCGCCGGCAGCCAGCCGCGGACGGAGTTGATGAGCGCGATCTCCTCCGCCGCCGCCAGCATGTCGCGGGTAATGACCGCCTCGGTGAGGACGCCGTGCCGCAGTAGGTGCGCGCGCATGACGCCGGGGAGCAGGCCGCAGGCGATGGGCGGGGTGAGCCAGCGGTCTTCGATACGGACTGCGAGGTTTGCGATGGTGGCTTCGGTGAGTTCGCCGCGCGGGTTCCAAAGGAGGACATCGTCGGCATCCGGATGGGTGGCGTGAGCGGTCTCGTAGACCGCGCGGTGGGTCGTTTTGTGGTAGAGGAACGGATCGGCGGGATCAATGGGTTCCGGGGCCAGCGCTACGCGCCAGGGGCGCTTGTCCACCTTCGGCAGCGGTGTCGCCTGGATTTCGATGGCGCCGTCCGCGGAGACGAGGAGACGGACGCGGTAATTCGAAACATGACTACTAGGATTATGCGGGTTATGGTTGCGCGCTCCCGCGCATGCCCTCATCCCCTGCCCTTCTCCCAATTCTGGGAGAAGGGGGTGGATTAATAGTCGATTTAGCTCTGCTTCATTACCGCAGCCCCAGTCGGCGGCGTGTTCTTCCAGTGCGGCGCGGATGGCGTCCATGTCAACCGCAAAGTCAAAATACTCGGCGGAGTGGCGGAGGCGGCGCAGGTGGCCATGGCGCAGGTAGTAGCCGCGGCCCGGCCGCCAGAGCAGCGTCTCCAGCAGGCGAAACGCCGGCCGGCGCTGGGTAAGCACCAGCGCTTTGGTGAGCGCCTCCTCATATTCGCTCTCCGCGGCGGAATCCCATACGATGCCGCCGCCGGTGCCATATTCCAGTTCCCCGGTCGCGGTGTCAACCTGCACGGTACGGATGGCGATGTTGAATTGCGCCTTCCGGCCCGGCGCCAGCCAGCCGATGGCGCCGGTATAGGCCCCGCGCGGCGATGTTTCCAACCCGGCGATGAGCTCGGTGGTGTGCACCTTTGGCGCGCCGGTGATGGAGGCGCAGGGAAAGAGCGCCTGAAACAACGCCGGGTATGACTCCTGGGTGCGGGCTGTCACCGTGGAGGTCATCTGCCATACCGTCTCGTAGCGTTCCACATCGAGGAGGCGCGTCACATGCACGCTGCCGGTCTCGGCGATACGTCCCAGGTCGTTGCGCACCATATCCACAATCATCACATTCTCGGCACGGTTCTTCGCCGAGTGCGCCAGTTCGCGGGCGCGCGCGCGGTCGTCCTCCCACCAGAGACCGCGCCGCGCGGTGCCTTTCATCGGCTTGCAGGTGATGACATCATCCTCCAGCCTGAAGAAGAGCTCCGGTGAAGCGGAACAGAGAATATGTGAGCCGAGATGCACCCAGGCGCCATAGTCGCCGCGTTGCGCCCGGGTCAGCGCGAGGAAGAACGCCCACGCGTTGCCCACCAGCCGGGCACGCAGGCGGAGGGTATAATTCACCTGGTAGGTGTCACCCTTGGCGATATAGTCCTTGATGCGCGAAATAGCAGCATCATACGCTTCGCGCGGCTGGTCAGGCAACCAGCCGGGCACCTGGAACGTCTCGCCAGTATCCGGCAGCGCATCCAGCGGCTCAGGCGCCGTATAGAGTCCGAACCAGAGCAGCGGCAGCGGTCCGGGTGGATGCGCGCGCATGGCGGGGTCGAAGGCCGGCGCCGCCTCGTAGCTCACGAAGCCGGCGGCATGCAGACCGTCACCCGTTGCCGCGCTCACCGTCCGCAGCGCGGGCAGCACCGCATCCATCGTCCGCGCGCGGGTCACCATTCGCGGCGCATGAAAGCGCCACCAGCGCCCGTCGGCCTGGAGAATGACGGTTCCCGCTGCATTGGCAAACAATTCCGGCATGGTCTCTGTTGGTTCGGGGTGGACGGGCGGTTTCCCTCCCACACGCCGCTGTTTCTCCCGCATGGACGGCCTATCACCCCGCGCAGAGTGTTATTTTGAGAAATGCGGGGTGATACTGATCCGTGGGCTGTGGAATGATTGATATCGAGTGTGGAATGATTGATATCGAGTATGAGTAATGAGTATGAGCACGAGTACGATTGGGTGATTACCCCCCCAATTGGTGCATTTTCGCAAAATGGGGGGTAACGGCAGGTTGCTGGTTGCACGCAAATGTAAAAAGATTGTTTTCTGCAAAAAGTACGGGGAAGACCCCTGATGCGGTCGTATTCCTTCGGCTGGGGGACAGTCCCTTTCCCTGGCGTGATGACAGATTCCCTTGCGGGAGGACGCGCTGCCACGCGGTCCAGCACGCGGGCATGATGCAAGGGAACAGTCCCCGTGGCGGGCGCTATTCATCTGTCACGGTACGGGCGGTAGTATAGCACGGAAATGGCAAAATGTCAAGCGGATGTTTGCGTCACCGGATCCGTGATTTGTGGGATTTGACGGATTGATTTGATTGGGGCGCTGGGCGGTGGCGCACTCGACCTGGCGGCTCAAGATGGGCAACAGGCTGGGGTCGGTGGCCTTGGTGGTTTTCTCCTGAAGAGTGCGCGCGCGCGTCAGGCTGGCGGTCGCGGCGGGGAACTGGCGCTGGGCGAGCTGCGCGTCGCCGAGGGTGACGAGGATGGGTATCAGCGCCGGTGCATCAGCCCCTGAGCGCTTGATCTGTTGGTCGAGAGCCTGCTGGGCCTGCTGAGCGGCCTGCGTGTACTGCCGCGCCTGCAGGGAGGCTT
>JAKIYB010000375.1 GCA_022708765.1 Armatimonadota bacterium
AACTTTTAACAGCGCGCGCGAGGCGTTCGCCCGTACCACCCACTCGCGGTCAGTGATCAGCGTGCGGATGATCGGCGTCAGCGATGGCCAGCGCAGGAAACCGCACACCCGCGCCAGCACGCCGCGCACCTGATTTGATGACGCCCCGGTCAATTCGCCGAGCAGGATGGTGTAGCGCGTCTGTGTCGCGGGTGGACACTCGCGCGGAATCGCCTCTAACCCGCGGATGACGGTCAGCGTCTCCAGCGATTTCAGCATGGCGACGATCTCGTCTTCGCTGTAGGTTGGACGTTCCCGCCGCCGTGTCTCAACCACGGTATGGTCCGTCGGCATTGAGCCGACGCCCTCTTCATGCATCGTCTTGTCCCAGGTAAGGCGCCGGGTGGTGATGCGGGACTGCAGATACGTGTGCAGCGAGCGGAACGCCGCCAACCCGTTGATGACGTTGCCCAGCACCAGCCGCGGCACCGACATCAATCCCTGGGTCAGGCCGTAGACCATGCCCACGAAGATGATGCGCTCCAGCATGCGCAGGAACATGAACACGGTATCAATCACCACCAGGGTGTAAACCGCTGATCCTTTATAAATGAACGGCAGCACCTTCAGCGGAATCAAGCCCATGTGGCCCAGTTGATAGAGGATGAAATAGCCGAAGAGCAGATAGGCGATGAGGCTGGTGGTGGCGGCGACGAAGATCTTGCGGTCCTTCACCAGATTCTCCACCATCAGCAGGCTGCCCCGCCAGCCGCGCTGCTCCCATTCCTGCAGCGAAATACCGATAATCCAGCGTGTCTTCTGCCGCACGGAACGCGTGAAGTCCATCGGGAAGAACGCCCAGTTGGCGATGAAGCTCGTGCGGTTCAGCAGCGGGGTATACCACGGCTTCGGATCATCCGCAAGCACGAGATTGACGAACACCGTCTTCAGCCCCAACTCGCGCATGCGCTTGGCCATGCTGTAGTCTTCCGTCAGCGAGCCTTCGTTGAACAGCGCGCCGTCATTCTCCTGCTCCAGCAGCGTCATCGCGCGCCGCGAAAAGCCCGTGCCGACTCCCGCGAAGGGCACGAAGCCGGAAATCTGCTCGCGGACCATCACGTCCTTCATGTGGACTTCGGCAAATTCGTCGGCGTAGGTCCAGTGTACCCATTTGGACAGCGGCGCGGGCAGCGGCAGGATGGGCAACTGCACGGCGTCCACCCGCGGGATGAGATAGTTGAACAGCAGGAAGGCGTAGGGATGCACCACGTCCTCGGCGTCCTGCATCACCATGATGTCGAAGTGCACGTCGTGCCGCTGTTCGTATTCCTTCATCGCGTGGTAGACGGTGTTCAGGCAGTGCGCCTTATTCGTTGGGCCGGGACGGCCGGTGACCACCTTCACCACTTCCGGATACACGCGTGCCATGGTGTCTACCGCGTTCTGGGTAGCCGGGTCGTTGGGATAGGTACCGACGAAGATGACGTAGTTGCGATACTCGACGCGCTTGAGGATGTTGGTCACCATATGACCGACGACATCGCCTTCGTTCCAGGCGGGGATGAAGACGGCGATGCGCTGTTGCTCGCGCGCTCGCAGCTTTGCCAGCGTCAGCCGCTCGCGTCGCGCGAAAGCCACGCGCTTGTACACGCGCCAGATGTATGCGCCCAGATCGTAGACCAGGTCCTGCAGGCCGCTGAGCAGGAAAACGATGGCGACGGTCCAGGTCAGAGCCAGGCAGACATCGCGCCAGAGGACCAGCCAGTCATGTCCACTCATCCCGATTAACATGCAATGTTGTCCTGTATACACGGCGAAGATGGTCGCATTCAGGCGGTCCACCCGTACGCGAGAATCCATGCGTATGCCGACAGCATCTTCAATATAGCGGTAATGTGTAAAATATGCAATCTATTTGGTGATCTATGCAGGAAATATATTGCCAGCACTGCCATTTTGGGCAGGGAGACTGACAGCCATAGCGAAATCCGTGGAAGGGGAGGGGGAAAGGAGCGTCGTCATGCGTCTCGTCGCCATCATCGGCAGCCCGCACGGCATGAAGGGGAACACCGCCGTGCTGCTGGACGGAGTCATGCGCGGAGCGCGCGCCGCCGGGGCGGAGGTGACGCTCGTCTCGCTGGCGGAGTATACGGTGCAGCCCTGCAACGGCTGTGAAGCCTGCCACATCACCGGCGTCTGCCCCATCCGCGACGACTTCACGACCATCAAAGACGCCATGCTGGCGGCGGACGGCGTGGTACTCGCCAGTCCCAATTACATCATCAGCGTCAGCGCGCAGGTGAAGGCGCTGCTCGATCGCTGCTCCGGCCCGATCCACACTCAGGCGTTCGAGGGCAAATACGCGGCGGCGGTGGTCACCTCCGGTGGCGGCAACAGCGAAGAGGTGGAGGCCTATATGCTGCGCGCGCTGCGGATGATGGGCTTCACGTCGGTCGGCAGCGCCGGCGCCCTCGCCTGGCAGCTCCTCCGCGAGGAAACCCGCATCCCCCTTCTCAACGCCGCGGAAGCCCTTGGTTACGCGCTGGTCGAGGCCATCCGCGCCAAACAGGCCTTCCCCGACCAGGACGAGGAACATCGCCAGATTCGCGAGCGCATGCAAACCCTCGTCACCATGCGCAAAGATCACTGGCCCTTCGAATATGAATACTGGATGGCGAAAACGGGCCGATAGCGGAACACACCCAGCCAGTACCAGTGGGACGACCAGACCTCTTTACTTATCCCTCCTTCACCCCCACCGCCACGTCGCGCGGGCCAATCGCCAGCGTGGTGCGGTGCACTTTGCCGGTGAGCATGTCGCGCATCGGCTTCGGGATGGGCACCTGCACGGAGATGTCCGTGTGATTGATGAAGATGAAGAGTTCGCGGCCGTCCGGGGCGGCGCGGCGGCAGACTTCCACGCCGTCGGGCACTTCGCCGAAGGCCGGTTCCACCTTGCTGACGGTGAGGAGCCAGTCGGCCAGCTTCGCCATCATCTCCTCATCGAGCCAGGCGCCCACGTAGGTGATGCGCCCCTTGCCGAACTTGCGGGTGACGACGGCGGGCTTGCCGTCCAGCCAGCCCTGTCCGGGGCCGTAGCTCATCAGCACGTCCACGTCTTTGGCATCGGAAGTGAGCCACTCCGCCCAGTATTGCGCGCGCCCCTCGCCCCAGCGGCCTTCCACGGGAATAGGCTCTTCCAGCGCGTAGAATTCCTCCACGTGCGCACCAAGCCCCTGCGCCAGCACGGACGGCTGGCGGGAAGGGAGCAGCGCGTTGTAGCGGTCCTTGAAGCCAGAGCGCGGGCCGAGTACCAGGTGCCCGCCGTTCTGCATGAACGGCCCCAGCGGCGCGAGGATGGCGTTGTGAAAGAGGTGCAGGTGCGGAGCCACCACCAGTTTGTAACCCTCTAGCGGCGCCAGCGGGCTGACGATATCCACCGCGTGGGTGAGGTCGCGCAGCGGGCGGTAGTAGCTCAGCAGATGCTGCACGGGGTCGAAATCCCGGTGGTGTCGCTGCATGTTGATCGCCCAGCGATCTTCATAGGAGTGCAGCACCGCCACCTGTGAGGAGGGCGTGGTACCCTCCAGCAGCGGGCCGACGCGGTCGAAATCCTTGCCCAGTTCCGCGACCTCGGTGTAGAGCGGCCGCGGCGCGCCGTCGGCGGCCACCAGCGTGCCGTGGTACTGCTCCTGCCCGCCCAGCGCGCTGCGCCACTGCCAGTAGCTCACCGCGTCGGCGCCGTGGCCCACCGCGTGCCAGGCCATGCAGCGCACCTCGCCGGGGTAGAGGGCGTTGCCCACGCCGCTCCAGTTCACCCAGCCTGGCTGCGTCTCCAGCACGTAGTAATTCATGCGCTTGAAACCGCGAGTCAGGTCGTGCACCGCGCCATTCGCGCGGAAATCCAGGTGCCCCTTCCCCACGTAGTTGTCCCAGGCGACGACATCCAGTTCTTCGGAGATGGTGTAGTGGTCGAACAGGTCAAACCAGCCCATGAAGTTGTGGGTGATCCACTGCCGCGGTTCGGCGTGGGCGCGGATGGCCTCGATCTGCACGTGCTGATATTGCTTATACACCTCGGTGATGAAGAGCTTATAGTCAAGCTGCAGGCCGGGATTGTGCCCCCCCCAGGCGATGGGCAGCGGGATTTGCGCCCAGTCGGTATACTCCTGACTCCAGTAGGCGGTGGACCAGCGCTTGTTCAGCTTGTCCAGCGAGCCGTGGCGCGCTTCCAGAAACGCCTGGAAGGCGCGGCGGGTATCCTCGCCCCAGCTTTCGCGGTGATACTCGTTGTCTATCTGCCAGCCGATGACATGCGGGTTAGCGCCGAACCGTTTCGCCATTTCGCCGGCGATGCGCGCGCACAGCTCCAGGTATTTGGGGTTACCGGCGTTGAAGTGGCAGCGCGCGCCGTGCGTGGCCTGGCGGCCGTCGGCGTTGATCGCCAGCGTCTCCGGATAGGTTTGCGTCAGCCACGCGGGCGGCGCGGCGGTGGGCGTGCCAAGGATAGTCCGTAGGCCGTTCTCGGCGGCGAGGGCGATGGCGCGCTCCAACCATTCGAACTCGTATTGCCCTTCCGCAGGCTCCAGGCGGCTCCAGGCGAACTCGCCCACGCGCACCATATTCATCCCCGCCTCGCGCATCAGCCGCACATCCTCCGGCCAGCGGCTCTCATCCCAGTGTTCCGGATACCACGCGCACCCCAAAATCATCGCGTCATTCCCCTTTCACTCTGCTGTCCTGACTGTTCGCCTTCACTGCCGTTATCTCCTGCCCACGCCTATCGTCATCGTTCCTTCTTGATCAATTCCGCTCGCTCTCCACCTCCATTTTCCTGCCGCGCCGCTTCGACAGCAGGATAGCGATGTC
>JAKIYB010000376.1 GCA_022708765.1 Armatimonadota bacterium
TATGATGGAACAACCCTGTGCGCAGTGCGACTACCTGCTGGACGTAAATGAGGATACCTGCCCGCGCTGCGGCGCTCCACGGCGCGGACGGCGCGCGCACGCAACGGAACGTCCGGCACGCTGGCTGCGCCTGCGCTGGCTGGGCGCCGGGGCGCTGGCTGGCCTGGTGCTGGCGTTCGCGGTCTGGTTGAATGGCACGGTGGACAGCGGATCGCTGTCCGGGGTGTTTCTGCTCGGTGTCATTGCCGGCGGCATCGTCACCGCCATTGTGCGCCTGCGAGAATCGAAGCGATAATCAGGCCATTAACAGCTCGATGAGCGTATACCCGTCTTCAATCATCACCGGCGATTCTTGCGCGATGTCTTCGTCCACTCGATCAGCGCGATCCGGCGTAACGCCTGCGCCGCACAGGAGGAACGGTACGGGGTCGCCGACATGCGTGCGCGCGGCAATCGGGGTAAAGTGATCCGGTAGCACAAGGATGCGCGCCGGCCCATTGGCTTGCGCCGCCTCCCACACCGGCCCGATGATCTCGCGGTCGGTCAGCTCAATGGCACGGATTTTCCCCTCCAGGTCTCCGTGGTGGCCGCATTCGTCCGGCGCTTCCACATGCACCATCACGAAGTCGCTCTCTCCCAACGCTCGCCGTGCCGCGTCGGCCTTGCCGCGCCAGTTGGTATCAAGCCTTCCGGTGGCGCCAGGCACAATCGGCGCGCGCAGGCCGGCCAGTCGCGCGATGCCGCGAATCAGATCTACGGCGGAGATGACCGTGCCCATCACCCCACGCGTCAAAAAGAAAGCGCTCAATCGCGGCGCATACCCCTGGCCCCACAGCCAGATCATGTTCGCCGGATTTTTCCCCTCGTCGCGGCGGCGGCGGTTGATGGGATGCTCATTCAGCAATGCGTAGGAATCCCAGATAAGCCCGCGCAGGATCTCTTCGCCGTCGCCCAACGGCAGATGCGCGGCAATCGGTTGTCCCATGACATCATGGGGTGGCGTCGTCCGCACATCCACGGAACCGTGGCGCCAGACCAGCAAGTTGCGGTAGCTCACCCCCGGGTAGAAGCGCAGCGACGGCGTGCCCAGTTTCTCCGCGACCAGCGCAACCAGCGTCGCGCCTTCTTCGGACGTAATCTCGCCGCCGCTGTAATCCACGATGCGCTCGCCATCCGTGGTAATTAAATTGCAGCGGAACGCCACGTCGGTCTGTTCCAGTTCCACGCCCATACTGGCGGCTTCCAGCGGGGCGCGCCCGGTGTAATACCGCGCCGGGTCATAGCCCATGATGGAGAGCGCGGCGACATCGCTGCCCGGCGGCATGCCCGGAGGGATGGTGCGGACGCGCCCGATCGTGCCGTCACGTGCCAGCGCGTCAAGGTGCGGAGTCTGCGCGGTCATCATCGGGGTGCGGCCGTCCAGTTCGGGAATCGGGTGGTCGGCCATGCCATCGGGGACAATAAGCACGTATTTCATAGCGGTCTCGGCTGTCACGCGAGTGCGGCCGTCGGCAACGGCGCTTCCATTGGAATGATGTGCGCGTCGGGTAGTGCGGCAAGCAGCGCTTCGTCATGCGTGACGAGAATGATCTGGCGCGTGGCGGCCAGTTCTATAAGCATCGTCAGCGCTTCCTGACGGCGCGCGACGTCAAAATGCAGCAGGGGATCGTCGAGGAAGTAGACCGGTCCGCCATCGCGGGCAATCGCCTCGCCCAGCGCCAGCCGCACCGCCAGCAGGAACTGATCACGCGTACCACGGCTGAGCTGCTCGAACGATACGGCGCGCCCGTCGGCATTCACCGGCGTCAACTCCAGCGTCTTCGCGTTCGTGGCAACATCCACCTTCGTGTAGCGCCCTCGGGTGACCGCGGCAAATCGCGGAGAGATCCGCTCGCCCAGCGGCGCCGCGAGCATATCATGGGTGGAGGAGCCAGCCGCGATGAGCCACTCGCGCGCCTGCTTTAATGCGGCTTCATCGTCCAGGAGACGGCTTTCTTCCGCCTGCCAGTAGGCCAGCGCGTCTTCCAGTTCCACCAGTTCCCGCTCGGAGGCTTCGCCAACCGCCACCGCTTTTTCCGCCTCGCGCTTTTCGCCGGCGAGGGAATCCAGCAGCAGGCGGGCATCGGAGAGTTCGCGCGTCAAATGAACCTCATCCTCGGCGGTCATGTCGCCGCCGGGTAGGCTTTTCAATTCATCTTCGATGCGCGAGATCTCACTGCCCAGCGGCCGTCGGCGCTCCGCCAGTTCCTCGGGCGTGGGCAGCGCCGCCAGCGCGCCTTCCGCGTGCGTCAATTCCTGCCGCATCGTATCATACGCATCCAACCGCTCGCGCAGTTCCTCAGCATTTGGCAATTCCGCCGCTGACGCTTCCGCGGAGGCGATCGCCAACTCCAGTGAGCCGATCTTGCGGAACAAGTCCTCCGCCTCCCGGATCTTCGCGTCGGCATCCAGCGCGTCCCGGACACCAAGAGAAGTGTAAAACGCGGCCGCTTCACGCTGCCCGCGCGACACTGACACATAGGCGAGAAAGATCGCCAGCAGGAAAAATCCTACCGCGGCGTATGGTTGGCTGAACGCCCACGCGCCAAGCGCCAGCACCGCGAGCCCGATGACCAGCCCGATCAGCCAACGGGGACCGAGCATGCCACGCTCAACTGCTTGCAGGCTGGCGCGCAGTGCCAGCGTATCAAGATACGGCGCGGGCAGCGCGTGCAGGCGCCCTTGCAGCGCACTGCGCTCCGTGCCCAACCGGTCAGCTTCCGATTGCACGGCGCTGGCGCGCGCCAACGCGGTGCGCAGACTGACTGGGTCGGCTTCAGCCAGTGCTAATTTCTCCAGCTCTTCGCGCAGTTGATCCCGCCTGGTAATCGTCGCTTCCACTTTCGCCCGCTGCTGCTCGATGCCGTCAAAAATCGCTTTCAAATCTTCATAGCGTTTGCGAAGCTCCCGGCATTCTCGCGTAGATGCCATCAGCGCTTCCAACGTGGCGATGCGCTCGCGTATCTCAATCACCCGCGCATCCACCGTGGCGAGGGTCTCGCGCGCGGAAGTTAACTGCGCGTCCGCCTGCCTGGCTTCCGCCAACTTCGCTTCTGCTTCCTGACGGCCGGCAATGGCGGTCTGCAACGGCCCCCAGTTCGCCTTCGCGCCGCGCTCCCCCACCCCGCGCCGCAGCAACCGCAGCCGCTCGTCAATTGCCGACACCGCCGCCGCCGTGGCTACCTCCGCGCCGCTGATGGCACGTTCGAGTTGTTCGTAGAGATCGGCGTTGTCTTTCAGCGGAGACAGATCCGCCTGCGAAAGGCAAAAGACTTTGTAGAAGATCGTGTCATCGCTCACCCCGAAGACGTCGCCCAGCCAGCGCGCGACATCACGCGGGTCCTGCGTAATGACGCTCACCGCGTCATTGGCATCCAACCGCGCCAGCGTCACCGCTTTCGCGCCGCGCTCGGCAAAACGGCGAGTGATGCGGTAGCGTTGTTCCGCGTGTTCAACCTCCAGCGTCGCCATGAAGCTGTTTCGATCCGAAACGCCCCACGGTTGCACGTCGGGAAAGGCGCCATACCGCGAAGGCTTGCCCATCAGCGTTTGCGCCAGACAGTGCAGCAGCGTGGACTTGCCCGCCTCATTCCGACCGACAACCAGGTTCATGCCTGGTCCAAAGGTGAATGTGCGCTCGTGCAGCGAGCCAAAATCGGAGACGTTTAACGACAGCAGGCGCATCAGAGTTTTCCTTCCAGCGCCAGTTGCGCGTAACGAGACGCCCGCAGGAGCCGCGCGTGATCGGGATGACCGTCAGGAACCCGTGCCAGCGCATCGCGTGTGATGCGCAGCAGCGACCCCATCACCCCGCCGGAAGTGCCCACGTCCGAAGGCGCCAGCAATTGGCGATCGTCAATATGCAGGTAAAAAGCTTCCCGGCTCAGCTCTGCTTCCATCACCTCGCCCACCACCGGATCATCCGGATCGAGCAGGCCGGTCAACCGCACGGTAATCAGGTCATCAGGAGACAGCACGGCCTGGATGCGCCGGTACACATCGTCGCCGCTTAAACCGGTGATCTCCATCATGAGCTGGCGATGGCGACGCGCGCCCAGTGCCATCGGCGTGATCACGCTTTCGCCGTCATCCACCTCCACGCGCAGCACCACGGCTTCGTCATCCTGCGCTTCCAGCGGTTCCGGCGCGCCGCTGTAGGCAGCCTGTGGAACGCGCGAGATCGGTGTATAAGTGTGGTAATGCCCCAGTGCCAGATACCCACAGGTAGGTATGGAAGCAGGGGTAAACCGGTAGTAGCGCTCATCGTCAGCCGCGCCGTTCGTCTGGCAGGTAGCGTGCAGCGCCAGCAGCGCGGATGCGCCGCAGCCCGGGAAAGCGTCCCAGGCGCCCTGGTGCGCATCGGCTGTGGTGTAGCCAAACGCCCACACTTCCTGGCCACCCACATCCAGGCGCTGCCACCCCGGCGCGGAAGCCACCATGACGTTGCCAGGCCAGCGGGGGGAAAGATAGGGACTGCCGGGCGCCAGAGGGTCATGGTTTCCGGCGATGACCAGCACTGGGATGACCGCGTCCTCCAACGCCATGCGCACCTGTGAAAGCATGCCGGGCGAGGGATCGGGACGGTCAAACAGGTCTCCGGCAATGACCAGTACGTTGGCCTTGTCCTGCCGTGCCGTGGCGCAAATACGCCGCAACGTCGCCAGTATGTCCTGTCGGCGCTGGTCCGCCACTTTCGGCGGCAATCCACGGAACGACTTGCCTACATGCAGGTCTGCCGTATGCAGCAGAAGGAATGGCATGGCTGTATTATACCTTATCAAATCACATTCGTCACTG
>JAKIYB010000377.1:0-239 GCA_022708765.1 Armatimonadota bacterium
GCTGGATACGTCATTATGACTTCTTACTCTTCACGCGGGCACTGGTTAAAACGCCCGCGCGCTATGTAGTGGGTATGCAGCAGCGCATGCGAGCGATGACCCAGTGGCTCACTGAGATATTCGGCGTAGAGCTGGGTGATATATGGGTTCTCATGCGACTGCCGGCGTTCTTTGCCCGCATCCTCAGCATAGATGGCTCGCATGCGCGCCTCACGGACCGCGCGGTTCGTCGGCCGGGG
>JAKIYB010000377.1:249-4422 GCA_022708765.1 Armatimonadota bacterium
CTGATGCAGCCTCCGGGGCAACCCATCACTTCGATAAAGTGATACGGCGAGGTGCCGTCGTCAATTTGCCGCATCAGGCGCTTTGCGCCGGTCAGACCGCTAGTGGCGGCCACGCGCACTGTGACACCGTCGAGAAAGCTGAAGGCGGGTAACGGGTTTTCGATAAATAGTGCCGCTTCCTTCACCTGCGCCAGACCGCGTACGGGGCCGATGGCCAGGTTCTCGAAGGGTACGTTACGGCCTGTCACCACCGCATAGACGGAACGCAGTGCGGCTTCCATCACTCCGCCGGGGGCAGCGAAGATGTCGGCTGCGCCGGTGGAATAGCCAAGCGGATTGTCAAACGTGCCATCGGCCAGTTCGGTGAAGTCAATGCCAGCGTCCTTGATCATGCGTGCCAGTTCGCGCGTGGTCAGTACCGCGTCCACGTTCGGCAAGCCGTCCACGAACATCTCTGGACGGGAAATTTCAAATTTCTTCGCCGTGCAGGGCATGATGGAGACGACGTAGATATCCTTCGGGTCCACCCCAATCTTTTCGGCATAGTAACTCTTGCTCAGCGCGCCCAACATCATGTGCGGGGACTTGCAGGTGGAAAGATGGCCGAGTAGGTGTGGAAACTCATGCTCGACATATTTTATCCATCCTGGTGAGCATGAAGTGATCATAGGCAGCACCGCCTCACCACCTGTGAGAGCGGTGGTCACGCGTTTTAAAAATTCGTTCCCCTCTTCGATGATCGTCAAGTCAGCAGCAAAGTTGGTGTCGAACACATCGTCGAAGCCCATCTCGCGCAGCGCGGAGGCCATTTTGGCAGTCACCAGCGTGCCTGGCGCGTAGCCGAACTCCTCACCGAGTGCCGCGCGAATGGCGGGCGCCGTCTGCACGATCACCCGCTTCGAAGGATCGAGCAGCGCATTCCACACCGGCTCCGTGGCATCATTCTCTACAAGGGCGCCCACCGGGCAGACAGTGGTGCACTGCCCGCAATAGGCGCAGTTCACGCTATTAATGGGCAGTTCGTCCGCGGGGCCAACAACGGAGTGAAAGCCGCGGCGCTGCACATTCAATACTCCCACCCCCTGCACCTCGTTACAGATGGTGATGCAGCGACGGCAGAGGATGCATTTGGACGTATCACGCGTTATCGAGGGACTGGAGGTATCTACAAAGGTCTTCGATTTATCTCCCTCGAAGCGAAACTCGGTTATCTGGATGAGTTCGCCCAGTTTCTGAAATTCGCACTTCTGGTTGCGTGAGCAGCTCAAGCAGTTGCGCGGATGGTCAGAGAGCATGAGCTCGTAGAGCATCTTGCGGGCTTTGCGAACTTTCTCGGTGTTCGAGTGCACCACCATGCCCTCGCGCACCGGCACCATGCAGGATGCCTGCAGTGTGCGCGCTCCCTCGATCTCCACCACGCAGATACGGCAGGCGCCAATCTGGTGCACCCCTTCCAGGTAGCACAGGTGCGGGATGAGGATGTTATTGCTCTTTGCCGCCTCTAGCACGGACATGCCTTCATCGGCGGTAATTGACTTGCCGTTAATTGTCAGAGAAACGGTTGCCATCGGATTCCCCTCTTCATACTCTCTTATGATCTACGATCACAGCGCAGACAGCGCATTGCTTCAGCAATGGCGTTCAGCTTGTGGAAGCCAACCACCACTTCGGCAAAGTTTCCACGGCGCGTCTCCGGGTCGCGGAAGCGCATGGCGAAACGCTCGTGTTCCACCACTTCCTTCTCGTCCGGCGGCGCCGGAATCTCGATTGGCTCCCCGGTATTCAGGTTGCCCGTGCCGCCGAGGAAGCGGTCTATGCTCCGCGCGGCCTTTTTGCCGTCGGCGATGGCTTGGATCGCCACATCCGGTCCACGCACCACGTCGCCGCCGGCGAAGATGCCACGGATGGTGGTCATCGCCGTCTCCGGGTCGGTCACCAGCGTGCCCCAACTTGTAGTCTGCGCCTCCTCCTTGTCAATGAAGGGCAGATCGGAATGCTGACTCACCGCCGGAATCACCATGTCAGCCTCGATCACGACTTCAGAGCCTTCCACCGCTATTGGCTTACGGCGGCCGGCGTCGTCAAAACCGCGTAGTGCCATGCGCACGCACTGCACGCCCGTCACTGCACCTTTTTCGCCGACGCACGCCTGCGGAGCGAGCAGTTCCAGGATTTCGACACCCTCCTCCGCGGCTTCGTCAATTTCACGTTTGTCGGCAGGCATATCCTCGGTCAGGCGGCGATAGAGGATCGTCACCTTCTCGGCGCCCAGCCGCACCGCTGTTCGCGCGGCGTCAAAAGCGGTGCTGCCGCCACCGATAACGACGATTGTCTTACCGAGCACCACCTCGCGGCCCAGGTTTACGTCGCGCAAAAAGTCCAGACCGTGGTAGACGCCCCCTAATTCCTCACCGGGGATGCGCAGCAGGTTGGAGTATTGGGTGCCGGTAGAGACATAGATCGCGTTATGCTTGGCGCGCAACTCGTCGAAAGAGACATCTTTGCCAACTTCGGTATTGGTGAGGATACGCACCCCCACCTGCTCAATCATACGAATTTCCTTGGCGAGGATCGCTTTGGGCAGGCGATATTCCGGGATACCGAAGGCAAGCACACCGCCCGCCACCGGCTGCGATTCATAGACGGTCACGTCGTACCCCAGGCGTGCCAGGTAGTAGCCGCAGGTGAGGCCGGACGGCCCGGCGCCGATGATACCCACGGATTCAGCTTTCTTCGGAAAGACGAGGTCGGTATACGGCTCGTCGCTCTCGAAGACATAGTCTGCGGCATACCGCTTCAGATCACAGATGGCCACCGGCTCGTCAAGCTGCGCGCGGCGGCATTTGCTCTCGCAGGGGTGTGTGCAGACGCGCCCGCATATCGCCGGAAAGGGATTCTCTTTACGCACCAGATTATAGGCATCGCGTGGCCGGCCTGCTGCAATGAGCGCGATGTAACCTGGTACGTTCACCCCAGCCGGGCAGGCGTTCTGGCATGGGGAGATGAAAAGCTCCGAGCAGACGCCCGCGCGACAGTAGCCATGTCGGATATGCTCCTCGTACTCCTCGCGAAAGTGGCGCAAGGTGGAAAGTACCGGGTTGCCTGCCGTCTGTCCCAGGCCGCAGGTGGCGGTCTCACGGCATGTCACCGCCAGTTCTTCCAGCAGTTCGAGATCGCCCTCCTGTCCCTGTCCCTTGGTGATGCGTTCCAGCACTTCCAGCATGCGCTTGGTGCCGATGCGGCAGGGTACGCACTTGCCGCAGGATTCATCCTGCACGAAGTCCATGAAGAAACGCGCCACGTCCACCATGCAGGTGTCTTCATCCATGGCAATAAGGCCCCCGGAGCCCATGATGGTGCCCAGGCTGCGCAGCGAGTCGAAGTCTACCGGGGTGTTCAGGTGCTCGTGCGTGAGGCAGCCGCCTGAGGGCCCGCCGGTCTGCGCAGCTTTGAACCGTTTGCCGCGGGGAACGCCACCGGCGATATCGAAGATGATCTCGCCCAGCGTGGTGCCCATCGGCACCTCAACGATGCCGGTATTCACCACGTCGCCCGCCAGCGCGAATACCTTGGTGCCCTTGCTGCCTTCCGTGCCGTAGCCGGCGTACCAGTCGGCGCCGTTGAGCAGGATGAGCGGCACGTTCGCAAAAGTTTCTACATTACTGATGATGGTGGGCTTGCCGAAAACGCCGCGCTCGAAGGGGAACGGCGGCTTCTGACGCGGCTCACCGCGCTTGCCCTCGATAGAGGCTATCAGCGCCGTCTCTTCACCGCAGACGAATGCGCCGGCGCCTATACGGATTTCAATGTCGAAGCAGAAACCAGAGCGCATGATGTCCGGACCGAGCAGGCTGCGAGAACGAGCGTCGGCAATGGCCGCGGCCAACCGCTCAACGGCGAGGGGATACTCAGCGCGGACATAAACGAAACCTTTACTGGCACCGATGGCGTACCCGGCGATGATCATGCCCTCGATGACGGCATGTGGGTCGCCTTCCAGCAACGAGCGGTCCATGAACGCGCCTGGGTCGCCTTCGTCCGCGTTGCAGACGACATATTTCGATTCGCCCTTGGCATCGTGGGCAAAGCGCCATTTCATCCCCGTAGGGAAACCGGCCCCGCCCCTGCCCCTCAAGCCGCTCTTCAGGACTTCGTCGATGACCTGGTCCTGGG
>JAKIYB010000377.1:4432-4831 GCA_022708765.1 Armatimonadota bacterium
CCGCCGCGGCCGCGCAAACCAGAGCGCTTCATCTCGTCAATGACCATCTCGCGCGAGTATTCACACAACACCTTCGCCAGCGCCGCGTAGCCGTCAGTGGCGATGTAGGCGTCGAGCGATGCATACGGAATGCTGCCGCAGCGCGCGGTGACCAGTCGCACCTGTCGCTTGAAGTATTCAATCGCCGGCAGTTCCATCACCCGCTCTTTGCGTTCGCGGTCGAAATAGCATAGCGGCTCCACCACTTCGCCCTGGCGGATGTGCTGCTGCACGATACGCGCCATGTCCGCCGGCTTGAGCTGGGTGTAAAAGGTGCCGTCGGGCTGCACGACCAGCGTCGGCCCTACGTCGCAGGAACCGATGCAGCCGGTCTCGTGGATAATCACCTCGTCCATCAAG
>JAKIYB010000378.1 GCA_022708765.1 Armatimonadota bacterium
GTCGTGCCATTAACGGTCCCCCGCCGGTGGCCAGAGCTGCCAGAAGTGATGAACAGGGCCATGTCCCGATCCCAACGGCCAGGCATTGGCGATGGCGCCCTGAAGCCAGGTAATGGCGTTTTCGACGGCATGGGGTAGGGGAAGACCTTTCGCCAACCCGGCGGCAATCGCTGAAGATAGCGAACATCCGGTTCCGTGCGTATTCGGCGTGTCGAGTCTCGGATGACGTAAGGTCAGGGTTGTGCCATCCTGAAGTGCCAGAGTGTCGGTGACTTCAGCGGATTCAGCATGGCCACCTTTTAGCAGCACCGCGCTTGGCCCGAACGCGAGAAGCGCGCACGCGGCGGATTCGACGTCGTCAATGCGCGTCGTCTGACCCAGCAGGCAGGCAGCTTCCGGCAGGTTTGGGGTGAGAATCGTCGCCATGGGCAGTAGTTCTTCCGTCAGCGCGGAGATCGCGTCAGCTCGCAGCAGGGGATCGCCGCTTTTTGCCACCATAACAGGATCGAGAACCAGCGGGCGAGGGGCGTGCGCGCGCAGATGGCAGGCGACGACACGAATGACTTCCGCAGAAGACAGCATGCCGATTTTAATGGCGCCAATGGGCAAGTCCTCAAGCACGGCGTCTATCTGCGCCGCGATGATGTCGCAGGGGATGGTATGGATAACGCGCACACCGACGGTATTTTGCGCAGTAAGCGCGGTTATAACGCTGGCACCATACACTCCTTGCGCGGCAAAGGTTTTCAAATCGGCCTGGATACCGGCGCCACCTCCGGAATCGCTACCAGCGATGGTCAGGGTACAGGGATAGGCGGCTTTCGTCGGATTCATACAGACATCCTACCGTAACAGGGGAGAGAAGGGCAAGCAGGCGGATGCAAAGAGTATCAACGCCTGATAATATTTGTTATGTAAAATTGACAGGGCGGAGCAACCCACTCGCAATTTCAGGCACCTCCTGGGTGTAAACGGTGGCATATCAACGTGCTCTCCACGACACGCCATACAAACGATGCACACGATTGATGGTACATCACGATAGCGCAAGATGCGCAAGAATATCTGATGGCGCGTAGATAATCAGATCAGGTTGAACGGCGGCCATCGCCTCCCGTCCGCGAAATCCCCACGATACGGCGACGGCACGCATGTGGGCGGCGCGCGCGGCGAGGATATCGTCGGGGTTATCACCAACATAAACCACATCGTCCGGCGCAAGGTCTAGGCACGTCAGTGCGTATAATAATGGCTCCGGCGCCGGCTTGTGTCGCGTGGTGTCTTCCTCCACGACGACAACTTCGAAAAATTCCAGAAACCCCACGTCTTGCAGCGTCTGACGGGCGTTCAGTCGTTTTTTACTGGTGACGACGCCCAGGCGCAGGCCCTGTTGGCGCAACGCGTCCAATACAGCGCGCGTGCCAGGGATTTCCGCCAGCAGCATCTCGTGATAGATGGCATAGCGTTCGCGGTAATACGGCACGGCGGCGTCCAGGTCGAGTTCCGGACAAAGGGCGTGCAATTGGTCGCGCAGGCGCATGCCCCAGTGCGGTATCAATGCCGAGAGTGACCAGGCACGGCCGATGAAGTGCTCCAGCGTGTCGAGGATGGCGCGCTGGATTATCTCATTAGTGTCAACGATAGTGCCGTCCAGATCGAACAGCAGCGCCCGCACGCCGACCAGCGTACAAACATCTGTATTTATTGTATTCATGGTTTTCGTGCCACATAGAAGATGCGCTCTGACCGTTTGCCGGCGGGCAGGAAGGTGTAGGCATCATATGCATCGAGAAATTCAAAGCCCGCCTGGCGCAGGAATGTGATGACATCGGTATGACGGTGCGCGCGTTCGAGGTGTATTTCGCGGAACACGCCGCCATTCGGCAGATAGAAGAGCATCTCTACGGTGGCAATGCGCGTATGAGCGTTATAGCGCGCCTTCCAGACGTGTTTCACATCCGCGTCGGCATCCCAGAGATTATCCTGGGAGAAGAGGTTGTGTTCGAGAGTGAACTCACTGTTCAGGTCAAAGATGAAGCCGCCGCCAGGTGTGAGCGCGCGATACACGCTGGCGAAGGCGTCACGCAGTCCTTTGCTGGTAAGGATATAGTTCAGGCTGTCGAAGAGGCTGATGACAACATCGAATGACGGTGGTAAGTCCAGGCGAGTGGCGTCCTGGCAGAGAAAGGTCACGTCCCCCACCCCGGCTTCCGCGGCTTTACGCCGGGCAATGGTCAGCATCGGCTCGGAGAGGTCCACGCCGGTGATGCGATAGCCGTGTTCCGCCAGCAACAGCGCCACCGTACCAGTGCCGGTCGCCAGGTCGAGAATGCGGCGCGGCTTCCATCCGAAACGCTTGAAGAGACGCCGCAGGTATTGCACCCACTGGTGGTACGGCACCACCGACATGATCTCGTCGTAATAAGGAGCGACTTTATCAAACTGATCAGCAAATGTCTGGGTGTTACGTTCCATAAAAACCGCTTTACTACGGAATCAATGATTTCACACGGATGCTGGTGATGGTGCCAGCGAAGGTAGCTGTGCCTTTACCGCTGGTGATGGTGTTCACGGTGCAGACCACCGGCCACTCCGTCAAATCTACCACCGGATTTAACTTTTCCAGCGCGGTTGCCACCTGTTTGCCTATCACAGGCACATTCACCTGCTTCACCTTGAAATCCACCTTGCCGGGGGTGGCGGCAGGCACGAGCGTGCCAGTGGCGGTGAGCGCGACTTCTTTGCCGATGGGCGGTTTAACCACCCCACGCAGGCGCGTGTCCCCGGACTGCGGGAAGGTTACGGAGAGCGTATCCAGTGGAATGCGCACCACGGAGGCAATGTTGACTCCGCGCTTGCGCAGGAAATCCGTGACGGCGGCGTCGGTCACCGTTACGGTAAATTTCCCGTCTTTAAGGCGGGAGAAGTCGAAGGGCGGCCCGGAGATATCGAGGTTATACAGCACCAGCTTTGCGGTGGCGAGGGTAGGACCATCCTTCAATTGTAGTTCATGTCCGGCGATCACCAGCTTGGATACGCGAGCCTCGCGTAATCCAATCATCTGTACCGGCGCATTCTCCACCGTCAGATTATCGGGATTTAGCACGAAAGCCGCGGCGCGTTCGCGCACGGCACTGGTAAGCACCTGGCGGGCGTTGCGCTGCCACCAGACATAGAGACCGGCGACGGCGATGCCGAGGACCAGCAGAAAAATCAGGAATCGCTTCATAATGAGCGCATCTCCTCCAGCTGCGATTTTATTTCGCATCACGCGACGCTTCATTCACCGGCTTGTTCGTCTCATCTTCTTCACCGGCAGTGTGCATGCTCTTTTTGAATTCGCGGATCGCCTGCCCGACTGATTTTGCCAGTTCCGGAAGCTTCTTCGGACCAAAGAGCAAGAAAGCCGCAATAATGATAATTACCCATTCCCAACCATGTGGTAGCATTGATAACCGCCTTACTGCCGTTTCATGAACGGCAACGAGTTCATCCATACTGATACCGCGCACGCCCCATTGTACGGATTTTCCGCTGATGTGGGAATAGCGCACGATATGCCGTATACCGTCCTATTATCCTCTCCCGGCCTGAAATCGGCTGGGTTTTTCCAAATCCCCTATTGACACCAGGGAGGGATTTTCGTATTATTGTCCTCGCCGGCCGAAGTGGCGGAATGGCAGACGCGCTTGGTTCAGGACCAAGTACCCTTAAGGGTGTGGAGGTTCGACTCCTCTCTTCGGCACCATTTACGCGGAGCGCGTTCCGATTGTTCGGGGCGCGCTCTTTGCCTTTGAGGTTCCGGCATGGATGAGAGCTCGATTGCTTCCCCTCCCCTGCCGCGCTCGCGCGCGCGCCGCCTGTTGCGTCTGGTCGCTTTCCTGGTCGCGCTTCACCTCCTCGGCCTGCTCGGTTTTGGCCTGTTTCTCGATGCCTACGGGCAACGAGAACGCGCGCAACCCGCGCAGGTAATCATCGTATTGGGCTCGCGGCTCACATCAGGTGGCCAGCCGGGTGACAGCCTGCGGGCGCGCGTGCGGCATGCCGTGACGCTCTACCGGCGCGGGCTGGCGCCCGCGCTCCTCTTCACCGGAGGGCAGGGTCAGGATGAAACACGTCCTGAATCCGTAGCGGCGCGCGAGATGGCCATCAATCTCGGCGTGCCGGCGGAAGCGACGTTCCTGGAAACCATCTCCACCAGCACACGCGAAAACGCGCGCTTCGCGGCGCAGGTTTGCCGGGAACGGGGCTGGACGACGGCCATCGTCGTCAGCGACCCGTACCATCTCTGGCGCGGCCGACGCAACCTCTGGCAGGAAGGCATCATCGCTTCTCCGAGCCCCGCGCGGGATTGCCAGCGCAACCGCGAATGGTCGCTGCGGATACACTGGACCGCGCGAGAAGTGCTCGCGGTGCTGCGCGATGTCATCCTCAATCACTGACTGGCCAGCAGACTCACGATATCATCCTGCAACCGCCGCGCGGCGGTGGATTTTCCACGATAGTCATTGAGCATGATTGCATACACCAGCCGCTCTCCTGCCTTTGACGCTACATAGCCCGCAAGGCTGGAAACGCCGGTCATTGTGCCGGTTTTCGCGCGAGCATTACCGGCAGCGAGGGACTTCGCCATGCGTGTTTTCAATGTGCCGTCACGCCCGGCGACCGGCAAGCCGCGGTAAAATATCTCAAAATGCCTGGAGAGCGCCATGTGGGTGAGGATACGCACAGCACCACGCGGGCTCATGCGGTCCTTGCGCGACAATCCGGAGCCGTCCAACAGGGTGAAGTTGCCGGTGACGATGTCGGACAATTCGCAGTAGTTCGTCA
>JAKIYB010000379.1 GCA_022708765.1 Armatimonadota bacterium
ACCGACAGCGGCGAGGACGTGCTGCCGGCGTACCGGCGCGTGCCCGCGCGCCCGCCGGCGCTGCCGGACAGCAGCCTGCCGCAAAGCGGATTGTACGTAATGCGCTCGGATTGGACGCCGAACGCGGACTACCTGGGGCTCATCGCCGGCACGCTGGGACCGCGGGTGAGCAGCCACAAGCATGCCGACCTGCTCTCCTTCGAGCTATACGCGAAGGGCCGCCGCCTGCTGGTGGACAACTGGTACGGCATGGTGGCGGAGGAGCGGGACAACGACGACATCCGCATGTGGCGGGTGAAGAGCGAAGCGCACAACACCTGCACGGTGGATGGGCAGGATCAGGTGCCCATCGTCAGCGAATTTTTGCTGGGCGCGACGGTGGTCCCCACGGTTGACGACTGGCGCTCGACGACGGACTATTGCTACTTCAGCGGCGTGCATGAAGGCTACTTTC
Source organism: Armatimonadota bacterium (assembly GCA_022708765.1). Classification (GTDB taxonomy): domain Bacteria; phylum Armatimonadota; class Hebobacteria; order CAIYQO01; family CAIYQO01; genus JAKIYB01. The sequence goes on from JAKIYB010000379.1 coordinate 455, forward strand.
GCCTGGAGAAGCCCGTCACCGGCGTGCGACGAAAGCTCTTTTACCTGCGCGGGCAATACTGGATCATGATTGACCGCTTCACCGCATATGCCGGGCAGGAGCACTGCTACCAGATGCACTTCCACCTCAACGCGCCGTCGCGGGTGTTGCCGGAGGGGCGGGTGGTGACGGAAGGCGAGGGAGGCAACCTGCTTATCGTGCCGGTGCCCGGCGCGGCGGGGACGCCGGCCATCCGGCCAAACCCCTGGCCGACGCCGGGTTATGAGAATCCCGACTGGCTCACCTATACGATGGATACGACCGGAAGCTGGCTATTCGCCACCCTGCTCGTGCCGTTCACCGGCGAGGCGCCCGAGGTGGCCGCGCGCCGGCTCGACGTCACCGCCGACGGCCGCATCCTCGATCCGTTCGAGGCGACGGCGCTGGCGATCACCATCAACGGCCGCGAGGATGTCTACGTGGACCAGCACCTGCAGTGGAACCTGCCCTGGGAAGCGGGCGGCCATCGTGGGCAGGGACGGGTGTATCATTCGGCGGTACAGGTGTAAGATGGTATAATCGCTCGGTGATGCATTCACGCGGGAGGGACTACGGATGATGACCACTGCTGATTCGCCAGTCCGGCGCCGGCTCACCTGGTCCGTGCGCGCGCAGAATCTGCACGGCGCCGGCCTCACGCAGTTGGGGTGGGGGCTGCTCTTCTTCGGGATGCCGGGCGTCTGGTGGTTTGCGTTGCCCGCGCCGACGCCGGCCGGGTGGGTTGCTATTGGCCTTGCCAGTGCGGGCGCCATCCTCGTGCTCCGGGGTTTGCTGCTGGGGTGGGGGCGCAACCGCCTGCTGGCGACGGGCGCCATCACCGCCGGCACGATTACCGGCATCAAGCCCACCGGCCTGCGCGCCAGCGGCATCCCGCTCGTAGAGGTAACCTACGCTTTTCGGCATGACGGCGGCGAAGCGCGCGTCACCGCGCTGGCACGGGTATCCGCGCGGCTGGCGGTGCAGGCTATTGACACCCTGGCGGCCTATCTGGCGGCGCGCATCCGCGAGCAGGCGGCGCTGCGCGAGGGGGCCAATCCCGATGAAGCGGCCGCCCACCCGGTGCTGCGCGAGATCACGCAACTGGAACCGATGGCGCTGTTGCGGCGCATCATCAGCGAAGGTTGGGAGGCGGTGCTGGCGTCATACGCATCCCGTGCCGCCGTTGCTGTTGCCGCGGAAGTGGTGAATCGGTCAGCACGCGGCAAAGAGATTGAAGAGAAGGCGCTGGCGCTGAGCGAGCAAGCCCCGCCGTCCTCCATCATTGGCGAACAGGCCGGCGCGCTGCTGGATGCCACCCACGCCCGGTTGACCGCCGGGCTTCCGGCCGAGCACTGGGCGGGGCAGATGGCGCACAGCCTGCTCACCGGCGCCCGCGATTTCGCCGCCGGGCAGATCAGCAGGCTCTGTGCATCAGGCGCCGAACTCATCTTTTACGACCCGCGCCAGCCGGAGCGCGCGGTGCCGGCGAGCGCGTTACCGTATGCCGTTGAACTGACGGACGACGGCCGCCTGCGCGGCGGCAATCTTCTCCTCGCGATGGTGGTGTCCATCCTGCCGACGCTGGTGGTGCTCATTCACGGCATCACGGCGGTCGCGCGCTATTGGCCATGGTGAATTTCAGCCAGTTTTTCAGCGCAACGTATTGTCGGCGCGGTGTCTAACCGCTTATAATACTTCCGGAAGGGAGGCGACCATGCGCATAATACGAGTGGTGTTGCTTGGTGGATTGCTGCTGCTGCTGGCGCAGGCCTGCCTGGCGCAGGTGAGTCTGGTGAAGGTATGGCCGGAGAAGATCTGGGTGAAGCCCGGCCAGCCGATCAGCGGTACGGTGACGGTGAAAAACGCCGGTGCCGAAGCCGTTGAGGTGACGGTGGAGACCTGCCTGATACATGACCTGGACACCATGCGGGGGATTCAGCGACAAACGCTGAAACTGGCGGCGAAGTCCGAGGGCACCGCATCCTTCCGCTGGTCGTCCCGCGACGCCGGCCTCTACGGGCATGCCATGCGCGCCCGCGTGCTGCTGGGTAATCAGGTGCTGGCCGAAGGCGAGAGCTACTTCGCGGTCGCGCGGTATTACTGGGATGTCGCACTGTTGAAAACGTTCCCCTTCTTCACCGCCAACCGCTCGCTGGAAGGCTGCGCGGGTGAGATGGCCAATGTGCGCAACAGCGGCTACAACGGCTTCGAATTCTTCTTCTGGGCGCCGGATGACTTCGCCGACATGACCCCCGATGAGGAATACTGGCGTTCGGGGCAGGGTCGGTATAAGAACAAAATCTCCCATCTCAAGTCGGCCATTGACGGCGGGCATGCCAACGGCATGGCGCTCATCACCTACGGCAAGTGCGTCGGCTATGGGCCGGCGATTTTAGAATACTTCCGCAAGCGACCGGAGAACTCACATGGTTTTGGCGAGCAGCTCTCCTTCATGCACAGCTCCTGGGAATTAACGCGCTGGCACGGCGAGGATGCCTTCTCGCCGAACCTGCGCTTCTATCCGAATCTCTCCGATCCGCAGGTGCTGGCGCATGGCATGAACGAAATCCTCGAATCTACCCGCATGTTCGGCTGGGACGGCGTGCGTTTTGACGGGCACTTCACCGCGAAGACGGATGCCGAAACCGCGGAAATTGACCGGCGGTTGAAAACACTGCTGCGCAAGAAATACCCCGATTACACTTTCGGCTACAACTACGCCGGCACCGGACAGAGCGGCCTGAAAACGCTGCTGGAACGGCAGCCGCTGGAGACGAAGGCGCTGCTGAGCGACGGCGGGCTGGTGATGAACGAATACATCGTTTCCGCCGGCAACGGTCCCGCCCACCCGCTGCACCGCTGGGATGTCTTTTCCCAACTGCTGGTGCAGGACGTGGATATCGCCAAGCGTTACGGCGGGTACTACTGCGCGGTGAACCACGAGGGAAGAAGCCCCTACCGCTCGATTTTCATTATGGCAGCCGGCGCGCATCCGTACTATGGCAGTGAATTCCGTCCCTTTGTCCACCGCTACAACCAGTATTTCTGGGATCGCGCGCTCACTCGTGTCGCTAAACCAAAGGCGCTGGTGCAGGCGCCGGACAATCTGCTCTGGCAGTCGTGGACCTACCTGCGCCCGATTGACCGCCGCCACCAGCAGCTCATCGTCCACCTCATCGTGCCGCCGCCGTCCGATACGGTGAACGACAACGACAAAACTCTGCCCTCGCCGGTGCTGAACAGCCGGGTGACCATCACCCCCGCCGGGCTGCCGGGGAACTGGAAAATCGCCCGCGCGACCGTGCTGGATCCGAATACCGTGAAAGCGCAACCGCTGCCGTTAATGCAGGCGGGCGGCCAGGCGCGCACCGTGCAGGTGCCCGGCGTGAAAGGCTGGGCGGTGCTGGTAGTGGACCTGGAGCGATAAGGGCCGGTCTGATCTATCCAAAGGAGCAACAGATGCGAATGCTGATTATCATATCCGGTTTGCTGGTCGCGCTGGTCGGCGCCGTAGCCGGCCAGGTTGCCGTCAAACGCGACGGCAACACCGTGACCATGACGAACGGCGAGATCGCCCTCGCCATTGATCTGGCGACGGGGGGACGGGTCTCGTCCTTCCGCTACACGAAATTCGACAACGCCGAACTTGTCTTCTCCTACAAAGGCACGACGAACGGCGGCCTGTTCCTCGATCACGTGGCTGAGCAGCCGTGGCCCGGCGAGTATCTTTTTACTCCGTATGAGGCGGAGATCGTGCAGGCCGGTCCGGATGTGGGCGCCGTGCGGCTCTGGCGGCGCTCGACGGGCAGGCATGACGGGCAGGTAAACGCCAGCGTCTCGAACCTTATGATGCAGCGTATGCTCACGCTGCGGGCGAATTCGCGCGTGGTGCAGTGCCAGGTGGCCATTACGAACGCCGACACCATCGGCAAGCGCCCGACCTACTGGCAGCAGGTGAATTTCGCCTTCGACGGCGAGACGCGCACCGGCAACATCTGGTTCCGCCCCACCACCGTGGGCGTGGATATTATCCACGAGACGAAGCGCGCCTCACGCTGGAACTGGTACTTCGCCGAGCATCCCATCGCCGGCTGGACTGGCGTGGGTGCAACGAAAACGAACCGCGGCATCATGCTGCTGATGGACTACAACGACCTCTGGAAGTTCTACGACAACGTCGGCGCCGCTTCCACGGAGTGGATGTATGACCAGGTGGCCATCCCTCCCGGCAAGACCTGGATCACCGACGTCTACCTCATCCCCACTCCCGGCATGAACAGCTACATCCATGGGGGGCGGGAAGTGATCGCCGATATGAAAATT
>JAKIYB010000037.1:0-11683 GCA_022708765.1 Armatimonadota bacterium
CAGCGAGAAGAAGCGCCCGGCGCAGCTTTCGGGCGGGATGAAGCAGCGCGTCGGCATCGCGCGGGCGCTCTCGATCGAGCCCAAGATGCTGCTGATGGACGAGCCGTTCAGCGCGCTGGATACGCAGACGCGCGAGGGCCTGCAGGACGAGCTGCTGCGCATCTGGCAGGAGCAGCGCACGACGGTTCTCTTCGTCACACACAACGTAGAGGAGGCTGTCTACCTGGGACAGCGCATTCTGGTGCTCACGTCACGTCCGGCGCGACTGCGCGCGGATGTGACGCTGGACTTCCCGAAGAGTAGCGACCGCTATGCCGGCCGGCTGTGCGGCGCGAAGAAGGCCATCCTTGCCGAACTGCAGCGCGAGGATGCTGAGTTGAATCGTACCTATACGCTGTCCGCCTGTCACGATGACGGGGACGGCATCTGTCTGTGCCACGCCACTGAAGTGGTAACGCCCGAGGAGACACCACGATGAAGATGACGATTGTTCGACAAGGGTTGCTGGCGGCATCGCTGGGGCTTGCCGGGCTGGCGGCACTGGTGACGCTGACCTCTCGGACGACCGCGGATACGCCCCTCCCCGCGCGGTTGGCGCTGTCCTACAAGGTGGACTACCTGCCGCAGATTCTCGCGCAGGAGAAAGGCTATTTCACCGCGCGCGGGCTGAAAGTGGCGCCGAAAGTGGTCACCGGCGGCATCGAGGCGGCGGAGGCAGTGACCTCCGGCGCCGCCGATCTGGCAGTGATGGGCGAAGTGCCGGCGCTCATCGCCACCACCGCGCCGAACCCCGCGGTGATCGTCGCCACCTACGCGAGGGACGAGAACCGCCACCGCATCATTACCGCGCCGGGCAGCGCCATCCGCGTCCCGAAGGATCTGGAAGGGAAGCGCTTTGCCGTGCAGCATGGCTCCAGCACGCACGGCGGGATCCTGATGTACTGCGCGAAGCACAAGATTGACGTAAAGAAGATCACCTTGGTGCGCCTGTCGCCGCGGGACATGCCGGAGGCGATGGCCAGCAAGCAGATTGATGCCATGGCGGGCAGCGAACCGTGGCCGACGAACGTGCTGAAGCGCAATCCACAGGCGAAGGAATTCGCCGTGCTGTCGGGCCTGGGCTGCAACTACCCGCTGGTGCTGGTCGCCGGCCGGCAGTATATTCGCAGTCAGCCGGAAGGGATCACGCGCGCGCTGCTCGCCACGCAAGACGCCATCACCCTCATCAACGCGAAGCCGGATGACGCGGCGGCGGTGCTGGCCGCGCGGACGGGTCTTTCGCCGGCGCAGGAACTGGCAAGCATTAGCAAAGGCACCTGGGCGTTATCGTTGGATACCGAGACCTTGAACGGACTGAAGAAGATGGCGAAATTCCTCGAGGGAGCGGGCGTACTGCGCGGCGAGCCGAAGTGGGATCGCGCCATTGACAGCCGCTATTTTAAAGCGATGAGCCGATGATGTAAAAGAGATCCGCATGATATCCCGCGAGCGCATACTGGCGGCGCTACGGCGCCATCCTACCGATACCGTTCCCGTCTTCCCACGCGACCTGACGCTGGGGATGGCAGTGTGCGGTTATACGACGCCGGAGGTGTGCAACGCCGGGGGCGACTACGATGCCGTCAAATCCGCGAAAGCGGTCATCGCCGCGCAGCGGGACATTGGACATGATTGCGTGGTGGGCAGCATTCACGACCTGGGATTGGACGTAGACCTGCTGGGCGGCGAGGTACGCTTCTCCGACGAAGGCGTGCCGGCGGTGGCGCGTTCGCCTATCGGCACAGCGGCGGATCTGGATCGCAGACGAATAACCTGGCAGATGGCTGCCGGCCGCTGGCCTGGGTATCTGGCGGCGCACCGCCGGGTGCGAACCACCCTTAGTGACGTGGCAGTGGCGGCGAACATGGAAGGCCCGGTCACAAAAGCCGGCACGTTGCGCGGACTGGAAATGCTGGCTGTAGACATGCTGGACGAGCCCGAGTTTGCCGACGAACTGGTCGCCTTTGCGACCGACCTGGTGATTCACCGTCTGCCCGCGCTCATTGACACGGGCGTGGACCTGATCTTCATCGCGTCAGCCAGCGACGACCTGAATATCATCGGTCCGGCGCAATATCGCCGCTTCACGCTGCCGAACTTGCGCCGCATCGTTGAAGCCGCCGCGCCGTCTGGCGTGCCGGTAGTCTTTCATCCCCATGGCAACTTCACTGATCCCGCCGCCTGGCCGTTGATGGAGGAAACCCTTGACACCGGCATCCACGGCTTCCAGTTCGCCGAGCACAACGACCTGCGCCTGGCGCGCGAGCGCTGGGGCGACCGCGTTTGCATCCTAGGTGGGCCCGACGTTCGCGGCGTGCTGCTGCCCGGCCCGGAAGATCATATTGCCGAGATGACCCGCCAATGCCTGGCGGAGGCCGGCCCCGAACCTGGCTTCATCCTCACGGCCTCCTGCAGCGTCCATCGCGGCATGCCACCAGCGCATTTACGCGCGATGGTAAAGGCGGCACACTTGCACGGCGTATCACCCCGCCTATAGTGCTACTCCTATTGGATTAAATGCGCATTGAAATCCTGCGAGAATTTTCAGGTGCAGGCCACGCGGATAAACGTGCCCCAGGCATGCACGCATTCACCCGCGGCCGTCACTAATGAAGCTTCAGTCAACGTACGGCGTCCACGATGCTCGGTCACCCATCCACGAATTGTCAGCGGCGTGCCGGACCGTACCGCGGCGCGAAAGCGCACGCGCAGTTCGCAGGTGAGCGCGGGGATGCCGAGCGCGATGACCGCCTTCGCCATCGCTTCATCCAGCAGGGTGGTCAGGATGCCGCCGTGGATGAGCCCTTTAAAACCCTCCCAGCGGGACGTCGGCATCCACTCGGCGGTTACGACGCCGGTTGCATCGCGATGAAAGGACAGGAGCAGACCTGACATGTTCTCCGGTCCGCAGGCCACGCAACCGGGATGCTCTTCCACGACAAGCGTGGATATCTCGTTACCCACAAGTCTCTCCCTCCATGGCACACAGCGTCGGCAGTTCCAATCGGTCGCCCGCATGCGCCCATTGCACGATCTCGCCCAGTGTCTCCCGCAAGATGTCGCAGGCACCGGTCCCCGTGCAGTGATTCACCCACAGCAGGCTGAGGTGAAACGGCTGCAGGCTCTGCGCCAGCGCCTGCACCTGCTCTGGCGGCAGATCGCGCAAATGCAGCCCGCCGATGAGCGCATATATTTGCGGCGTGCCGGTGACCATTTGCGCGGCAAGCAGCGTATTCTGCAGACCCGCGTGGCAGCAGCCGGTGAGCACTACCAGCCCGCCGACGGTCTCCAGTACCACCGCCTGCTCGTCGGGAAAGGTATCCGTCGCCCAATCGCGGCCATTGCGCCTTTGCAGCATCGGGTTCGGCGGCGTCGCGTGGATATTCGGGATCGGTCCGGTGCTCCAGACTCCGAGGGCTAAGCGAGTCGGCTGCGTGACGGCATAACACGGAAGCCGCAACGCCGTGCTCGGCCAGGGGATGCCGATATCGCGGGGCGGTTGACCGGCATGAAGAGAACGGCGTGGCTCCCAGGCCAGTGGATGCGCGTAGACGCTCGCGGATACGCCGCGCGCCTGCAGCGCCGGCAGGCCACCGGTGTGGTCGTAGTGGCCGTGGGAGAGAAGCAGGTGCGTCGCGGATGCCGGCGTGATACCGAGGTGCTCCGCGTTGGCGAGAAAGGCGTCATCCTGGCCCATGTCAAGTAAGAGGCGTGTGTCTCCGGCCTCGATCCAGAGACTTAACCCATGCTGGGATGACAAGCCATGTAGAGAGGGTTCATTCTCGATGAGCACGGTGACGCACACCGACATGCGGTAACTCCTTGCATGATGTAAGTTACACCTATCATCGGCGATCTGGTACACTTTGTCAAGGCATGCATGCTGGTAGACAGCAACGAGCAACGCGGCGATAATATACGGAAAGGAGGATGTGACAATGCCACGCGGACACTGCCGTCGTCACGGTACGCGCCCCTGCAGTTGCGCTATGGGGAATCTATACCGGTTCGTGGAGCCGGTGTTGCTCTATCTGCTGAAGAAGTACGGACCATCCCACGGCTACGACCTGGCGAAGGCGCTCAACGAGCACGCGCTCACCGATGCCGCCATTGAGCGCGCGGCGCTGTACCGCACCCTCCAGCAGCTCGAAGCCAACGGTCATGTCATCTCTTCCTGGGACACCTCAGGCAGCGGCCCCGCCCGGCATATCTACCGTCTCACCGAACGCGGCGAGGAACACCTGCGGGAATGGCAGGTTGTCCTTACAAATCTTGCGCGCTCCATGACCCGCTTTAACGGTGAAATTGCCGCATTAGAGAATGAGCCCCCGCCTGCATGATCACAACAGGCTGAACGGAACAACCTCGCCACCAAAGCTGGCGAAATCAGACCTGCACTGGAAATGGATGTGGCCTTAATACGCGAGTTTCAGCAACGCGTCGCGGATGCTGTAGCCTTCGGTGGAGCGGCGAGAATTAGTGCAGATCTGCGTGGCGTCGGTGATACTGGACCCGGTTGCGTTGCTGTTGCGAACATGTTATCAGATACCGGCAAGGGGCATCAAATCATAATCCCTGACGTGTGCGGGTCAAGTCCAGAACAGGGGGCGCGTCCCGCTTACGCCGACCGCCTCGCGACTTCCAACGATCGCCCCTCCACATGGGCTTGCCGCCACGACCAGTACCAGCGTGACGGTGATCGCCTCATTCCCAATCTCAACCAGCAGGCACTCATCGGCCGCATCAAGGCGATGCGTGATGCTGGCAGCAGACAGCACGTGATTACCGTCACGCTCAACACGGAAGGTATTGGCGGAAAGTGGTACGCGGCGACCGTGCGGAAGGTACTGGTAAATGCCTTGCATCCCCAATAACATTTAGAAGTCAAAACGCTATTTCCGTTGTCATCCGTCGCCACAGCAGCAGAACGCGCCGAACGGGAGAAACGGCGCGCTCTGCTTCGTCGCGTTCACTCGGCTCGGATCATTACATCGCCAGGCAAAACGGACTGTGGAGCATCGGCAGCAGATGGGATGCCCTGACCAATACTGGCCTCGATAGATCGCTCGGTACCGCAGTTCGCTTTCCACGACGCAGGCTTTACCAGCTCTGAGTGCATCAACGCTGTCAGCTCCGTATCCGATCTCCCGTCATGTATGGTTGAAAGAGGCGGTTGCCGTTGCGATTCGCACACAGTTCGCCACACATGGTGCAGGTATCTTCAGCGGCAGGCATACGGGAAGCACGAATACTTCGTGCGACATCAGGGAAGAGCGCCTGCTGAAACTCCGCGGCCCAGTCCATGTCACGCCGGGCAAGAGCCATCTCGCGGTCGCGGTGCCGCGCGCGATCGCCCAGTTTCACAATATCGCCGACATGGCACGCCAGTCTGGCGGCGCGCACGCCCTCGCGCACATCCTGCTCGTTCGGTAATGCCAGGTGCTCAGCGGGGGTGATGTAACAGACCAGGTCCGCGCCCGCTTTCGAGCTGATCGCCGCGCCGATGGCCTGGGTGATATGGTCATATCCCGCGCCAATGTCCGTGGGCAACGGACCGAGCATGTAATACGGCGCATTGCCGGACATGCGCTTCTCGATGAGGATATTCGCCTCAATCTCGTCCAAAGGCACGTGTCCCGGCCCTTCCACCATCATCTGGCACCCCAGCTTGCGGCCTTCCTCGGCCAGCTCGCAATTGATAATCAGTTCAGCCATCTGCGCGCGGTCATGGCTGTCATCAATTGCTCCGGCACGAATGCCATTGCCCAGTGACAGCACCACGTCGTATTTAGTCAGAATCTTCGCCACCCGGTCAAACTGCTCATACAACGGGTTCTCGCGGCCATTCGACATCATCCATGACACCATGTAGGTGCCGCCTTTGGATACCAAACCTCCATACCGATATCCCTGTTTCTTCAACCGCTCGATGGTATACAGATTAATGCCACAATGAATGGCCATGAAGCTCATGCCGTCGGCGCATTGCTGCTCGATAAGGTCGAACAGGTACTCGGGATCCATCTTATTCGGATCGCCGTACTTTCGGCTGGTTTCACAAAACGCCTGGTACAGCGGCACGTTGCCGACCGGCAGATTCGTGGAGGCCAACACCGCGCGGCGAATGGCATCCAGATCGCCGCCCGCAGAGAGTTCCATCAGCGTATCCGCCTGCTCCTCTTCCGCTGCGCGGGCTTTGGCGCATTCGGCGACGATGTCGCACAGGTCGCTCGACGTGCCGATGGAGGCATTCACTTTCGTGCGCAGGCCAGCGCCGATGCCCACCGCGCGTAGCCCCGGGCGAACCGGGTTGTTGGGGATGACGATGTGCCCGGCGGCGACACCGGCACGAATGCTTTCGGCATCAAGTTCTTCGGCCAGCGCGACCGCCCGCATCTGCGGGGTGATTTGCCCGGCGCGGGCCAGTTCCAATTGCGTTGACATGCTGTGTTCTCCTTCGTCGTCTCTCGTAGCTGACACCCGGCCGGCGGGGTACCAACGAAAAAATCCCACCAATGGCATGCACCATTGGTGGGATCGTTGATGGCATCACAATCCGCGACACACATCCCAGCACGGGGTTGCGTGCGCTAGCGGTCTTCCGGCAGGTCTTCTGACTTACGGATCACTTTACTCTCCGCGCCTTCCCGCCCGTTTACGGACAGTGGCATTTCGCGGTTTTCATCCCCGCACACAGCGCCGGCCAAACGTTGCGGATTCACACCGCATTCCCATTTTCACCCCTCGCCACGCTCGGGGCACCGGAAGCCCGGGCGCCATTGCTGGCACCAGTATCATTATACGGAGCCTTGCTCGATCTGGCAAGGCGGCAACATTTCCTGATCACAGGCTATCAGCAGCCGACAATCGCATCCATCCGCGGCATATCGAGATACGCAGCGACGTGATCGGCCATACGGTCTATGTCCGCAGCGGAGCGCTCGTGCACCGACACTGCCACCAAGCCTTTGCGCGCGCAGGCGATTGAGCCAGGTGCGGTGGAACACGGGATGGCCGAAAAGGCCTTTCGATATTTTCAGACGGATCCAGTTGGGTAAGCGGCAATTGACCCCTCACACGCATCACCGTAGCCCAGGCAGGAGTGGCATGCACGCAGGTTTCCTGAATATCAATCGTCATGGAGCGATCGCTCCATGTCAGTGTTAGCGGCACCGGCCGGACAAACCGGGCTGGATTCCCAAATCGGTCCTGCGGTGAGATCATCACCCGGACGGTTCCGTCCACCACGCGCGGTGTGGCATAAAAACAGAGCCGTTCCACCGGTCCTGCTACCACCGGCAACGTGCAGGTTGAGTTTGCTTCAATTTGTGATTGTGGCAGCGGTGCATCCTTCTGCCATGGATCAGAAGGCTCATTTCTCCAGACTGATAGATTCAAGTCGATGCCAGCCCAAACCGGCGCGATGCACACCAATCCGAATTCGACCGGTTCTCCGCGCCGCGCGCCGTAAGGCAACGCTGCCCGGAGGATGATCCGTTCCGGGTTGCGCCATATCTCATGGATAGTGGGCGCGACTTTCCAACGGTACGTAATATCACCTTTCACCATGGTCATGCGGCAGTACCGCCAGGAGAGAAATGCGCGTAAACAATGGTCACGCAGTTCTACCTGGCTCCCAGCCACCACATCCGTCTCCGGGCGCCATTCCAATGTATATGCGAACTGGCGTATTAGCGTCGCGTGGGCACCAGGATTCTGAATCATCGTGAGGCCCATGCTGATACCTTCATCACATTGGTCTTTCCGCGCTATGCCAACACCGGGCTTGAATCGGACCACAACACATTGGTGCTACATTACTCCCATGCCTGCCAGTTGCGAAAAACGGCTGGTTGCGCAAGCGTGCGTATTTCGAACGCGTGCTCGCCAGACATGAACGGCACGATGAGGGTACGCCAATCCGTGCCGACGGCAAAGGTTTGGCCATCCAGCACATAGGTGGGCTGGGTAATCAGGCCGTCCGGCATCGTCATGAATGCGAGACGCCCTGGGCCAACGTACCGGCCGGCAATGCGATCGGGGAAGAAGGTGATGTCATACGGACCGGGGGCGCTCCAGATTTGCGCCCCTTTATATCCGATGCGTGTGCCATTGCGCAATACACAACGTACGGTACCCGCATTCTCATTAATCACCAGCATCCCCTGCTTTCCAACAAAACGCACACCTTCCTGTTCGAAGCTGATGGCTGTTGCACTGTCGAATGTGTAGGCAATACCCTCCGTGCAGGCGCCACGGGTGACGCCGGGCGCCAGTTGGACGGGATTTTTCAGCTTAGGCAGCGCCGGCTTGGGTGTCAATTCCGGTGTTGGGTTTGTGATAACCTTGCCGTCTTTCACCTGTTTTAGCGGGATAATTTTGCAGACCGGTATTTCGCTGCGCAACTCCATGCCCTTATACATAATGCGGCTAGGGCCTTCCGCGATGACCAGATGCACTTCGTCTGGATACACGCGTACCGCGCCGGCGACACCATCGAAGGAGATGTCGTTGCCGGCATACTGCATGGCGCCATGGCCCAGGAACACGAAATCCGTGCCTTCGCTGGTGACGATGCGTGCTGCACCATCCGCCAGCTTCGTGTAAGCAGGAACGACTTCTTCGGCTTGCCGTGGGTAGAGGACCGCCAGCACATCCTGCCCGGCGGCAATGGGGCCAAAGGAAGTGACAGTAAACAGATGCCGGTCCGGCGCGGCTTCAGCGGCTCCCCGATTATGAATATCCGCCGCTTCGCGGGATTCCGACGCGACGGTCGCCGGTTGCAGGAAACGCAAATTCAGCTTGGGGCCGAAGGAACTGGTGAACTCCAGGCCGGTGTCCGTACGCGTCACCCATTCCTTTTTCCCCGGATTCTTTATCGTCCAGAAGGTCTGCTGCAGGTTCTTCGCGTCACTGCCCAGCGGGGTGAAACTGTCGCGAAAGACGAAGTAGTTCGGCCCGTCAGCAGCCTTTCCTTTCAGGAACAGGATCTGCCGCGCCCACTGCTGGGGGTCATAATCGCCCAGTCCGCGCAGGTAATCCACGGAGTCGCTGAAGAGGTGCGTGTAGATGCCCGCGGTGGGCACGCCGCCCGCCCAGTGGCCGACGTTATCGCGACTACCGAAACGCACAGCGCTGGCCCAACCGAATTCCTTGTTGAGCGCCATGACTTCCGGCGCGGTGGAGAGCACCACATAGACGCGCGAAGACATACTCACCAGTGGCGCGCCTTTCGCGTAAAGGACGAAGTCGCCGTGGTTCGGGTCGGTATGACTATGAAAATACCCCATGCGGGCGGAAAGGAAGGTTTCATCCGGATTGCCGACATGGGCACGCAGCGTGGCTCCCATGCTGGGCAGCCAACTGCTGTTCAACTCAGGTGGTACGTAGCCTTTTGGGATGGTATTGACCAAGTCGGCGTGCACCGCTACGCGTTCGGCGAAATCGGCCATATGATTGGCGTGCATGCCATACGAATCTGCCTGCGGACGCCCAACGTGATCCCACATCCAGGTCAGCGAGCGTGCCATCGCCGGGTCCGCATCACGGACGACCGCTGCGGCTTCCAGCCAATGCAGATATGAGTATAGCTGTTCATGTCCCCAGCCTTGCACGGCACGCGTTGGGCCATGCGGCTCCTTATCTTGCCACCATCGCTCCCATATTGCCATGCGCGGGTCTGGCGGACTGACCAGGCGCAGCATATACTGGCTGGGCATCGCCGCCAGTCGTGCCAGACGGTCGTCCAGCATCCCGTTCACTTTCAGCGCGTAGGCGCCGTGCAACAGGGGGCCGTATCCGACAGGCTGATAATGAATGCCTTCGCTCCACGCTCCGGAGGCATCGGTATTCTTCGCTAACTGATACGCAACCTCCTGACGCGATACCTCCATCCATTCTTTCGCCATCGGATGGTCTGGTATTAAACTGGCCGCCAACGGTAAAACGAAAAAGCGATTGAGCGGCATATTGGGATTGCCGAGGAACATCATGGAGCCGCGTGGGTGTTCGTCTGGCTCAGTTGAGGAATAGCAGACCGCCGCCAGCAGCATGCGAATTTCACGGCGCTCATCAGGCGATATCTTTGTCGCCAACCATTCATCCATGTTGACAAACGACGAGGCAAGGCCCGTTCGCACGAAACCGGACATCAGGCTGTCCAGCGCGGTATTGGTGAGCCAGCGCAACTGGGATGTGTAGCCCAGCAGCGCTTTCTTCCGATCCGGGTCAGGAGTATCCTGGAAATATAACTGCCGTTTCAAGGCTTCGACGGCCGGGTGGGTGGCCCATTGTCTTTTCACTCGCTTGATATCAGCAGTATTCATCCCAAGACGAGGATAGGTGGTGTTTGGATCTTCAGGCCACTCAAGTATCCAATCTTTGTAATCGTCCAGGCTGATATGTCCGCGCGCTTTCCGCAGTGCCACCAGTTCGGGGTAATACCGCACCGGCCCGGCAACCAGCAGCCACTGTCGCCGGCCATAGGAGAAGGGCAACGCGGGGTCGTATTCGCCGGAGTCCAGGTGGGAGTTCGGATACGCCTCCACGCGGATAGGCCATTCCAGGCTCACATCACCCACGGCGTGCGCGCTCAGCCTGCTGGACATGAATGCCCCCTGCGCGCCGCGCCAGTTGCCCATATGTACCGGTACAATGCCGATAAAGGGGATGCGCGCACGGTCAGCGCCTTCCGCAAATTGCCGGGTATCCGCCAGGCCGATTACACCGGCGCCAGGATTCCACCCGCCCCAATCTTTGATATGAAACAGGCGTTGAGTCGGCTGGTCGGTGGTGGTCACCCGACTTAAATATGGCCAATTATTGGCCTTTTCGTTGACGGTGGGTACGGTGAATCCGAGTTTGGTAAAGCGTCCCTCCAGTGCCATGTCCCGTCCCTGATTCGGGCCTCCGAAATTTCCTCCGTTCAACGTCGCGTAGGCCAGATCGGGATGCCAGCCGGTACCAGCCAACGAGAAGACCACCTTCAGCATCCCCGGCACATCCGGCACGTCCGCGTAGAACGGATTGTTGTTGTAGTTACGCTCCACGTAGTCATTGGTATTGGTGTAGCTGGTCACGCCCAGGTCATACTGTTCATCTAATTCGAGTGCCGCGTCGCCTGTAAGCAAGCGTACGGTCAACTGGTAAAACCCATCGCGATTGAAAGTGTATCGAATGATCGCTTCTCCAAAGAGCGGGCCTTGTTCGGTGACCGTGCAGGTGTAGCCGGTAACCTGCGGCGCATCCTTGTTATCTTTCGTGGTAAAATAACTCCCGCCGATCCACTGGCCACCAGCCAGCCGGAAGCCTTGCAATGGCCCCGGCGCAAGGCCGGCGCCGACCTGTTTGCCGTAGAGTTTCACCATTGCCGCATGATCGTTACCGAAACGTAGCGGCGTTGGGAAGCGCACTATGCCAGCTTTCGGCAAGCGGACGCCAGTGACAGCATTCTCCAGCGTCAGGTAATCGCCCGCAGTGGAGATTTTTACATCCCCGGGCGGGATGGTTGCCTTTTCCGGCAGTAATTGGTAAGTATAGGCGCCTTTTGCCGGTAATGACGCGTAATAAGAAATGCGCGCTTCTGCGATGCTGCCATCGGGATGGGTCTTCACCCGCCAGAGCTGGCATGGTTGCTCCTTCCCCT
>JAKIYB010000037.1:11693-15961 GCA_022708765.1 Armatimonadota bacterium
GCCCGAGTAGTTCTCTCGCCTGAAAGGTGGCGACAGGTTCGGCAGCAAGGCTTGCCGTCATCGCGACGGTCAACAACAGTACACAGCAAACGATGTTACGCATGTCATTCCTCGGTTTCAGTCAACGGGTTCAACCGATACATCGTCAATCCACAGCACTCCATCGCCATCGTCATCCGAGGCACCGATGATCAAGGACATGCCCCAGGCAAGGCGGGGTTGCTCGGTGATGAGTTCAATGGGTGTCCAGTCGCGCACGCCGTCAATGGGCAGCTTGGCTTGTTCGGTAACACTGATCTGCCGTCCCTTCTCATCTCGTTTCGGTAGCGTGGTCGTAAGAGTGATATAGGCCGTGCCGCGCAACTGGTCATTCGACTTCACCCAGGCGCGAATGCGGTACTGTTTTGCCAGATAGGGTCCTGTCCAGTCCATCGGGCCGATGGTCACCGTCGCGGATTTATCCGGCACAAGGGTTGCCTTGCGCACTTTTTCATCAAAGACCAGTGAGATGGATGCCTGATCATTGCGACCGACAGTGTTATCGCCGCGGAAACGCCCACCCCACACTTTCAACGCATGCCCCTGGTCGCGCAAGATCGTCGTGTTAAAGGTATTCACTGGCTCTCTGTATACGTGGACACGCGCCTCGGATGGCCTGGTCAGCAGGATTGCCGTTTTCTCCATCTCTTCGATTTCTCGTGCCGTCCAGGCATAGAACTTCACACGTTCCTTGATAGGTTGGTCATCGTAGAACCGGGGTTCCTGCTCCGGTTTTTTACTGGCTCGCAGATGGTAATCGAAGCCCCAGGAGCAGATTTCGAAGCGCGAGGGAAATGGATTGTCCGGAAAGACTTCCATCACCGCCGCCGCGTCGGGCGACAGCACCAGCGCTTGAAAACCATCCGGCGCTAACCCTTTTGATCCCGTTGCGACGTTGCCGGGAATCTCCCAGAAGCTAAAATAGTGATTGTGACTGATGGTATAGCGATACAGTTTACTGTCAATCGCCTTAATCACCGCCCAGGGATAGCCTAATGGCAGGTAGCCGTGCATCCGCCCGGTCGTTGGCGCCGTGGGAATGAGGTAGAAATAGGGATCGTCCAGATCGCCGGTCGCGGTGGTGATTTTCGCCCCTTCCTTGATGCGATATTCCACTTGCTTCTCCCAGATGTATCCGTCACGGACAGGATCATATGCCACTGTCATGGTGACCAGCATCTCACCTCGATCCTTTCGCTCGGTGAGCGGCACGGTGAACTGCAGGTCTTTCCCCTGACGTTGCGCCGTAGCCTTCCCCGGTATCCATGCCGTCGCATAGTTATAGTTCACCATGCCGAGGGACGGTTGTACCAGTGGGGTGTAGCCGCGCAACAGCTTTACTTCGACCATACGTGTCTCACCATACTGGCTCCATTCACGATAATAACCGCCGATGCGCCCCAGCGGCTCGTTCCCATCGAAGACGTATGTGTGACCTGCCCAGCTTCGCAGGCTGAAGGTCGGCGTATGTGCGGGCGCAGGCGTCATGATGGGCTGCGCGGGCGTCACGGTGAAGGCGGACACATTCACCCGGCTCTCGCGCACCGCCACTCCGACGCGGCCGGCGTCCAACGGGCGGATGGGATCGTAATAGCGCAGCACTTCCTTGCCGTTTACCGCGATAACAATCCACCGTCCGCTGACCGTCGCGGCCAATTCATAGGTTTTTCCCGGGTCGAAGGTATGTGGTACGGCCTGGACGATACCGCCCCAGGTTTTCCATAGTTCCAGGTGATTAAAGCCGGTAGAGAGACGCACTTGATAGTAGTGTCCGTCGTGTTGATAACGCAGCAGCATTCCGAGATCGCAGCCGCTGGACTCGCGCATGAATTCGTCATTCATACTGACATCACCAGCACGGTAGCCGTCCATGGGCGCCGGGCGCTGCACCTGGAACTCCATGGTGACCGTGTAATCGGACCAATCCATCTCCCCCGCCACGGCATAACGCCACATCGGCACGTAACGCTGCAGGTAGTAGGTTTCCGGTGTGTCCTCAAATCCATCGCGAGCCGTCTCGGGTAAATTTTTATACAGGGGAGCGTCCAGCGTCATCCCCTGATCGGTGACAATCCACGGTCCCGCAGGTTTGAAATAGCCGTCCAGGAAGGAAAATGCCTGACGGAACTCCTCGGCATTCGTGCAGGACAGCAGCGCCGGTGCGGCAACGGCTAGCGAGGTTACGGCAAGTAAGAGGCCGATGAGCGAGTGTATCAGCAGTGAGCGCATTATCGAGCCCTCCATCTTTCATTTCACGGGAAGACCATGCTGCACGTCCTGAACGATGGCCTGTACCCTGGCGGCGTAATCACCCGCCTTGGCATCGCGGAACAAGACACGTTCGCCATCATCCAGGCGCTGCAAGCGTGCGTTCAACGCGGCACTGTTCTTTCCAGCGGAACTCATCAGCAGCACTTTTACCCCCGGCCAGCCCATCTGCAATTGTCCGATGATGTTTTGAATGGCATCCGCGACATCGTCGGGTTTATCGCCGTGGGCCAGGTTTTCGCTGCCGATCTCCAACACCACTACGCTGGGGCTGATCTTCTTATTCAGTTCCCCATTGGCCAGTCGCCAGAGCAGGCTCTGTGTCAGATCGCCAGTAATACCAGCATTCACGGCTGTTTTACCGGCGGTGAGTTGCTCCCAGGCGGCTTTGCCTTTCGTAGACCAGCCCTCGGTCAGGCCATCGCCGAAAAAGACCAGGTCAGTCGGTGTAGCCAGCGCGGCGGTAATCTCCGCATGGCGAGCGTCCCAGGCGGCTTTGTCGAGTGTGGGGTTTCCTGGTGTGGCCATCAGTGCCGCGCGCCCATTCTCCGGCTGAAACAGCGGGGGGCGATACCAACTCCAGGCATCATACATCTTCTCGCTCACGGCATACGTGCCCGCCCACCTAGTTCTGAGCCCGGTACGGAAGCCGTTGTCCACCACGCAACCGGTAGGCAGCTTGGAGGCATCAATAAACGTTTTATACGCCGCCGGCATGACGGTGAGCTTGCCGCTGATGCCGCACCCCTGGATGATGGTATGGGACATTGTCTTACGCGGCGCCGTGCCCTGCATTCCGGCGGTAAAGCTGGAAATTCCGCTGATACCCGAGAAGATATTTCCCAGCGCTTCATTGGCATCGCGGTAGTAGCACCAGATGGGACTATTCATCCACAGATCAATGCTGCGCCCACCCAGGTCGATATCGGTAAACAGGTTATACCACATCAGACCGAGCTTCGCGCCGTTATAGCCCCACTTCACCGCAGATTTATCCTCATTCCATCCGCTGTCATCAATGGCGTAGACCTGGATGCCATGGCCGTTGATGGAGGGCGCCACATCGCGATGGTTCTGCACAAGGCAGTCCAGCGCATCGTGAAAAAAGAAGAACGAGGTGCCGCCGGAGTTGTTCAGGTTGCCATACCAGGTGTTGCTGACGTTCATAAACTCCAGCACGTAGGTGCTGCGGGTATCGGGTTCCACCGTCCAGGGTGTGTCCAGCGTGATGGTCGTCTCAGTGTTATCCAACACCCGTCGGTATTGGCCCATACCGCGCCCGGCGACGATGGCTACCGTCTGTCCACGGCGACTGCCGGGCACCCACTTCTGCGTGGTGTCGGCGAGCGTCGTGGCCGATGCGCCTGTCGCCGTCGAGACGACTTTGGTATGCGGCCAGCAGTGCTGGAGAAACGATTCCGGCGCATTCACCCACATCCCACGATAACGGGGGTCGCAGACATTCAGCCGAATGCAGGTATTCTGCGAGGGATACATGCACAGACGCGCGGAATCATCAGTAAACAAGTTAGAATCGATGAGCGAATCTTCAAGCACCATGTTGATGGATTGCGGCCCGGTCCACGCTTTATGCAATACGTTCTCGATGAAATCCACCCGATTTCCCCAGTAGAGCGTCACCGTACCCCAGATATCATTGTTGCTGATCGTGACCTGGCGTGCGTGCCAGAGCCACAGGCTATACGGGTATACATAATCACGTCCATCAACTGTTTCATCTTCCGCGGCAATGACGCACCGTGTAATACGCACCTCTGCGACGGGTGGGATGTCGCGCGGGGGCCAGGTTTGGTTTGCTTTCTCACCGATGTGCTCATCCACGCGAATCATCGCCGCGTCTTGCCCGGTAATATCCGGATTCACTTTCGGATTCATCCAGGCGGAAATCGCGTTGTAGCCTTTGGCGACCGCGCCTTCGAAGCAGAGTGATTCCAGACCCG
>JAKIYB010000380.1:0-278 GCA_022708765.1 Armatimonadota bacterium
ACGGTACAGCCGATGGCCGCGCCCCGCACGCCGTAGGTTTCGACGCCCGGGCCTTTATCCAGCTTACACGATAGATACGCGCCCTGACGGGTGATGCGCAACGTCCGCCAGGCGTCTGCCATGCGGAGATACGGGCGCTCATCCAGCGTCGCCATCACCCCATCCGGGGAGAGACGCATCAGGCGTTGCCCCACCGGGGAATATTCCCAGACGATTGTCTCGCCCGTCTCCAGAGGTATGTGGCACTGCACGGTGCCATCCGCGGGAAACTGGAGGGG
>JAKIYB010000380.1:323-4770 GCA_022708765.1 Armatimonadota bacterium
TGAGAGCCTGCCATTGGTCACCGTGCATACGCCAGCGACCGGTGAAGGCCCGGGGATAGGGGGCGGCCCACAGGTCAGGTTCATCCTGATACGGCACCACGCGCACATCATCGAAGGCGACGCCCCCCATGCCGCGCAGAGCGATGGCCGGGTCCTGTCGAGATTCGCCGGTCTTCGGGTCGGTGGTCGCATACATCGCCAGCGTCTCCGCATCCGGCGCAGGTTGTTCGCCGATGGGCACGGCGTCCGCATAGAGCCCGACACGGCCTTCCGCGGGACCGGGATTCGCCGCCGTCAGCAGCGGCTGCCCATCCACCATCACCGTCACGCGCGTCCAGGACAGGGCAACCCCGAGCGTGTACCACTGGTCCGGAGTGAAGCCGCGGTCCGCGGTGGCCAGCGTATGCGCTTTGCCGTCAATGATGGCCGACAGTGAGAGGGCGCGTTCCTGCCAGCGGACCAGCAGATAGTTTTCAGCATCCTGGTAGGCAACCAGCACGCCCACCGCGCTGCCCGCCGACGACCGCACCGCCACCGAGACGGCATAGCGGTCCCAATGGCGCGGCACGAGGGTGGGATTGGCCACCACCCAGGAGGGGCCGGTGCCGGTGTAGCGCCACCAGAAAGCGTTCGTGGTCGTGTCGGGATGGGGGAAAAGGCTGTGCTGCCAGGGATTCGCGCGCGGGAGCGCCGTCAATGTCCGGTGGGCCTTGCCATCCAGCGCCTCCACTTCCCAGATAGGGTCTTCGATCCAGTGCGCGCCACTCAGGAGCAGGCGCTCCAGTGCTTCCGGGCGCATGAAGTCATCGCCGAAATGCGGCGGCTCAATGGGCTGATAGCGCACGGGACCGTCCAGGACACCGGTGGGTGGATCAGTGAACGCCGGGCACGCACTGGTGGCGAGCGGAGCCGACGCGGCGAGCACCAGCCGGTGATCGAGGAGGACCGCGAGCATGCCGGGACGGCGCTTGACGGTCATCGCGGCTGATCGGCCCCGCGGATACGCGAGGGAACGCCGGATGGGCGAGGCTTCGCCGGCGGAATACCAGGTGACCGCGGAACGCGAGAAGGTGAGGCGGCCCGCGGGATACTCGGCAGTGCCATCCAACAGGAGCGTCAGGGTCTGGCGCCCGGGCGGAGAGTGCATCCGCCACCGCAGGTCGTAGGCCTGATCAGCGCCCTCGGGCAGGTCGAGGATGTCCACTGCGGCCTGCACGGGAACACGAAAGAGCGCGCAGCATGTCAGGAGTAGGAGTATGCGTATGGTCATTGAAAGCCTGGAGGACATCACCGGTTGACGCCTGTACCAACACGCTACCAACCGCGCGGAAGCCTGTCAAGCCGCGTCGCCACCCCCTGCTTGTCATCGCCTCCGCACACGCGCATCAGCCGTCGTCCATGGTGGTACGAATGTGATGAAACGCCTGCTCCTGGCGCATGAAGGCATCAACAATGGCGGGATCGAACTGGGTGCCGCGTCCATCCGCGATAATCCGCCGGCTCTCCTCATGCGAAAATGCCGCTTTATAACACCGTTTTGACCGCAAGGCGTCATAGACATCCGCTAACGCGACAATCCGCGCCGGCAATGGGATCTCCTCACCAGCCAGTCCATCCGGGTAGCCGGCTCCATCCCAACGTTCGTGATGCGAGCGCGCAATCATAATGCCCATGCGAATGAACGCATTATTGGGATATATCGCCTGGACCGCTTCCAGCGTCTGCGCCCCGAGCGCGGCATGTGTCCGCATGGTCGCGAATTCCTCATCGGACAGCGTTCCCGGCCGCAGCAGGATGGCATCGGGAATGCCGACTTTTCCAACATCATGCAGTGGACTGGCATTGATCAGATTAGAGATAAACGCGTCATCAACCTCCGTGGTGACGGCCGGTAGATGACGCAGTTCGCGCGCAAGGAGGCGGCAGTAGTGCTGCACGCGCTCCAGATGATGCCCGGTGTCATCATCACGTGATTCGGCCAGTTTCGATAATGCCAGGATGGTGCTCATCTGGGCATCGGCGATTTCGCGCACCTGCTCCGCGACCATGTCCTGTAAACGTTGGTTATATTGTTCGAGTTCCAGCCGGTACCGCCGCAACTGCAGGTGGGTTTCCACGCGCGCGGCGACTTCAGCGGTATGAAAGGGTTTCGTCACATAATCAATGCCGCCCAGCTCAAAAGCCTTCACTTTGTCTAACGTATGCGCGTGCGCGCTGACAAAGATGACCGGGACATCCCGCAGGTGTTTATCCATCTTCAACTGCCGGCAGACATCATACCCATTCATTTCCGGCATGTTGATATCGAGTAATATCAGATCCGGTGGCTCCTGCCTGGCCGCGGCTAACGCCATCCGGCCACGGGGGAAAAGGCGGACATCAAATCCACGCGCGTTGAGCATCCCGGCGAGTAGAGAGAGATTCGCGGGTGTATCGTCAATGACCATGATGGTTGCCGGGGTGACCGGCAGCGTCATTGAAAGGTGATCCTGCTGTGAACAGACTGAGTAATCGGTCGTAATCATATGCATCAGCCAATTGGCGCAACATTTTCGCCAGTGCGGGTTGCTCCCTTGTAATTTGTTCTACCAGCGCGTGAAAACAATACATGTCACCGCGCAGCGTGGCCTCACGGAGCTGCATCACCATGTTTCCCGACAAGCTCGCGATAGCCGACGCGGTTGCCTGGTACGCCTCCGCGGTGACCGTGCTGACCGGCGATGCTGGCAAAGCCTCTTCAGTTTCCAGAAGCCGCCCCGTGTCTGCCATCGCATCGGGCGGCGTCAGGCGACCAGCATCAGGCATCTCACATGCAACAGGGATTTCCACGGTAAACGTACTGCCGCAGTCGTTTCCGGCGCTCCAGGCGCTCACCTGTCCATGATGCAAGTCAACAATCCCCTGTACAATGGCCAGTCCGATCCCCAGCCCACCGTAACTGCCTCCGCGCGTGGCTTGCTTGAATAGCGTAAATATAACTGGCAGATCCTCGGTGGGAATGCCTTTGCCGGTATCCAGGATCTCAATGACGGCCATGCGCCCGGTTTGCCGCCCTGTCACAGAGATTGTTCCACCCTCCGGCGTAAATTTAATAGCATTTGTAAGCAGATTGATAAAAACCTGGGTCAGGCGCGCCGTATCCCCCACCATGGGCAAGGGCGCATCGGGCGGCGTTAACACCAGTGACAGGTGTTTTGCTTCCGCCCGCAATCGGATCTCCTCCACCGCCTGGAGCGCGGCGCCCCATAGCTCCATGGGCGCCAGTGAAAGAATAAGCTTCCCATGGATAATGCGCGACACATCAAGAAGGTCATCAACTAATCGCATCTGCCGCAGCCCGCTTCGGTGAATGGCCTCTAACGCCGCGGCCATCTTCTCCGGGTTCTGCGCCATGAGTGACATATCCGACCATCCCAGGATACTGGTCAGCGGTGAAAGCAGTTCGTGGGAGACCAGAGCGAGAAACTGGTCTTTGGCCTGGTCTGCTTCCTGCAAGCGCGCGTTAGCCTCGCGGAGTTCACGCGTTTGTTGCTGCACGTGCGCATCGAGGGAGGCGATCATCTCACGAAGATGCGCATGGCTCTCGATATTCGCGAGCGCGATGGCTACCGGGTGACGGAGGAGCTCGCAACATGCGACATCTTCGTCCGTATAAACGCTCCCGGAACATTTCGGGCCCACCAGCGCAAGCCCCACGACGACGTCATCCAGGATAAATGGGACGGCCAGGGCGGCATCATACTGCTGCAGGCGATGATGCACGTCCCCCCAGGGAGCGATATCGGCATACGGTCGGCGTACGATCGTTCCTAGCTTGAGCGAGAGAACGAACGGATCATCTGGCGAAAGGGTGGCCGGCTGCGACGCGGTTGGCTCTGGGGATGGGATGCGCTGCAGAGTGTCTCCCGTCTTCAGGTACAACGAGGCTGACGTGGGCATAAAGAGCTGTTCGAGCGTTTCCGACACCAGAGTAACCAGCGACGCGCGCTCCATGGTCCGCGTGAGTTTCTCGGTGACACGTGAGAGGTCGAGTGGAGATTGTCGTTTCGACCGAAAGAGCAACAGGCCAATCACATAATCCGTCACGCGAAGGATGGCGGGATAACCGAGCATCATGCCGGCAGTAATGAGAACAGTCGCGAGGCTGTGAGGCCGTTGATACGTCCAATAAACGTATTGCGCGATAAAGGGAAGGCACACAGCAAAGATAAGGAGCAGGATCCCCGCGGTGAGCACATAGAGGAGTCCGCTACGTAATACTCGGCGAGGCGAGGGAATAGGATAGCGGGTGAGCATCGCCGCGGCATTCGCCGAGAGCAGCATATTCGCAAAAAGAAACAGCACGACGGGGATGCGCAAGAACGGTGTCCCTTCGCTGGGAACCGGGATGACCAGTGTAATAGCGACCACTTGTGTAACTCCCACGAGCAGGTACTGCGCATGGAGT
>JAKIYB010000381.1:0-375 GCA_022708765.1 Armatimonadota bacterium
GGAACGAGGTTTTCCTGCCGGGAAGGTTATAGGGCTTTTCAAGCGGGCACGCGCGCGGTACAATGCCGATATTACCGGGCAGGATGCAACCATGCGCTTCTACTTTTCCCGTGCCGAGCAGATTGTCGCCGCGCTGCTGGTGCTCGCCATTCTGGCGGCGCTGGGGGTGCTGATCATGCGCCAGCGTAGCGGGCTGCTACCGCGCGCGCCCGAGCCGCTGCTGCACAGCGCCACCGGCGCCACGCAGTCCTTGCCCGCGGCCTCCGCCGCCGAGAGCGGGCCGGTGGTACATGTAGTGGGCGCGGTGAAACAGCCGGGCGTTTATACGCTGGTGCCGAATGCGCGGGTGCGGGACGCCGTGCAGGCGGCGGGCGG
>JAKIYB010000381.1:418-4770 GCA_022708765.1 Armatimonadota bacterium
CAGCTTCGCGCCGAACAGCCTGCTCCGCCGCTGGTCGTTGCGCCAACACCACCGCGCGGCAATGCCGCCCCGCCCGTCGCCGTAAAGTTCCCGCCAAAGACGCCCGTGCAGCCCTACACGCCGCTGGTCACCACCGAGGCTACGCCTCCCGCGCCGGCAACAGCGTCCGCCACGACCCGCACCTCCGTACCGAGCGCGCCGGCCATCGTCCACCTCAACACCGCCACGCAGGCCGAATTGGAAACGTTGCCGTCCGTCGGTCCCGCCATCGCCCGGCGCATTCTCGACTACCGCGCTGAACACGGTCCCTTCGCCAGCGTGGACGATCTGGTACAGGTGAAGGGCATCGGCCCGAAAACCCTGGAGAAGATCCGGCCGTATGCGGTGCCGTAAGGCCGGATGCATATCCCCACCCCTTTCCCTCGTCCGGTCGCTATGCTACACTGAGCGGTGGGAGGCACGGTTTCATGGATTCGATGGCGCTGCGGACCTTCCGCACCAGTGAGATGAGCCCCGAGGCGATTTGCCGCGTGCTGCAGCCGGCGGAGGCGGATATCGCCCGCGTGCAGGCGATTGTGGACGGCATCCTCGCCGAGGTGCGCTCGCGTGGGGACGCGGCGGTGCTGGAATTCACCCGCCAATTCGACTGGCCGGAAGCCACGTTGGACGGCCTGCGCGTGACGGAGGAGGAGATCGCCCGCGCGACCGACGCGCTGGACCTGTCGGTGCTGGGGGCCATGCGCCAGGCGGCGGAGAATATCCGCCGCTATCACGAGCGGCAGATGCCGCGCGACTGGTTCGAGGAGATGCAGCCCGGCCTGCGGTTGGGGCTGCGCCACACGCCGGTGGACAGCGCCGCTTGCTACGTGCCGACCAGCAAAGCCTCGCTGCCCTCCTCGTTGCTGATGAGCGTGGTGCCCGCGCAGGTGGCGCGCGTGCCGCGCATCGCCGTGGTCGGTCCCTGCCGGCGCGACGGCACGCTGCCAGCCGGGGTGCTGGCGGCGGCGGCGCTCCTCGGCGTCACCGAGATGTATAAACTGGGCGGCGCTGTAGCGGTGGCGGCGATGGCTTATGGCACCGACACCTTCCCTAAGCTGGATAAATTTGTCGGTCCCACGAACCTGTTCGGCACGTTGGCCAAGCGCGCCGTCTTCGGCGAGATCGGAATTGACGGCCTGTACGGCCCCAGCGACGTGACCATCGTCGCCGACGGCAGCGCTCCCGCCGCCTGGGCCGCCGCCGACATGCTCAGCCAGGCGGAGCACGGCGAAGATTCGCCCGCGATCCTCGTCACGCCCGATGCCGCCTACGCCGCCGCGGTTTCCGCCGCGGTAGAGGCGCAACTCACGTCCGCCGCGCGCCGGGGTTATCTTTCCGTCTCGCTGGAGCGGTTCGGCGGCATCATCATCACCCGCGACCTTTCCGAAGCAGCGCTGATGGCCAACCTGCTCGCCGCCGAGCACCTGGAATTGCTGGTGGCTGATCCAGAGGCACTGTTGCCCGCTATCCGCCACGCCGGCGCTATCTTCCTGGGCGCCTATGCCCCGGTGCCGGTGGGTGATTACTTCGCCGGTCCCAGCCACACGCTGCCGACGGGCCGCACCGCGCGTTATTCCAGCGGTCTCGGCGTCGCTACCTTCCTGAAGCGCAGCAGCCTCATCATGCCCGACGCGAACTGGCTCGCGACCAACCGCACGGCTATCGCCACGCTGGCTGAACATGAAGGCTTGCCCGCGCACGTGGAAGCCGTCGCAATGCGGGGTGAACGAGAATAATCATCGCTTTTTTCGCTTTCCCGATGTTTCACTCTCCCGCGTGGAGGGAAGAATACCGCTGGCAGGTGATGCAGACGTGATCGCATCCGCATGATCGCAGCGCTGACAGCCCACCGCCCGGCTTGACGAACAGGAATTGCAGCACTGGCCTTTCCGGCTCCGTTCCAGTACTTTCAGCTCCCTGTTCGCGTCCGGCGGCGATATGGAAATGGTCGCCCCAGCGACGACCCAGAGATCACAGCCCACCTGCCGCGATGCGGAGACCACCCCTCCGGTCTCCGTTTCCGGCCCCCGCATTCATAGCCAAGGTATTACTGCCCATGTCATCGTCAAGCCTGGTTCGCGCCGCAGGCGCGGTCCTCCTGCTGCTCCTGTTCGCGTCCGCCGCCTTCGCCGCGCGCGAGCTATCCGCGCCCAGCCGCCATTACACTAAGGCAGCGTCACGCCGGGTAGACACCGTCGTCATCCATTACCTCAGCGGTATTAACGTGGATCGTAGCCGATGGAGCGACCCCAACCTCTGCCTGGAGATCCTGCGTCGCTACCGCGTCTCCGCACACTATCTGATAGATCGCGCGGGCGCGGTCTATACGCTGGTAGACGAGCGAAACATCGCCTGGCACGCCGGCGGCAGCATCATGCCCGCGCCGGACAATCGTCGCGGCGTGAACCGCTTCTCCATCGGCATCGAGCTCATCGCCACCCATACCAGCGGCTTCACCGATGCGCAGTATACGGCGCTGGCGACGCTGGTGCGCGGCATCAAGAGCCGCCACCCCATCCGCGCCATTGTCGGACACGACCAGATCAGCGGTCGGCGCGCAGTGCAACTCGGTTTGCGGAAAGACGTAAAACCGGACCCCGGCCCACGCTTTGACTGGCCGCGTTTTCGGGGAATGGTAGAGTGACGCGCAAACCAACCGCCGACCCTTTTGACAACCGCGCGCGCGCGCGGTATGCTAGAGTACCTGTACGGGGCGTGCCGGGACGGCGCGCCGGTTCCCCCCTGGTCGTTCCGGAAAGGAGTGCTCGCAAAATGGTTCATCGTGTTCCGGCCTGGCTCCTGTGCGCGCTGTGGCTCGGCCTGGCGATCATCGCGGTCGCCCAGGAGGCCGCCGCGCCCGCGGAGGGAATCCCCGCGGTGACGGCCAAACCACTGCAAACCGAAGTGGACCGCCCCGTGGCGCCTTATACGGTGCTGGGTTCGATGGCGCGCGTGAACGGCGGCCATGTCAGTCCATGGGACCTGTTCACCCTCGACACCTCGTCGTGGATTGCCGGTCTCGGCGCGGGCACGCTCGCGAAAGATACCGGCGTCGGCGAGACCCTCACGCTGGCCGGCCGCACCTTCATCCGCTCCACCGACCCGAAAACGGGCGTGAAGCTAGTCGAGGTGAACAAAGCATATCCCGGCGTCTACGCGCTGGCGATGCTAAAGCCGGCGGACTACGGGCGTGTCTTTCCCCGTGCCTACCGCGTGGAAAACGCCGAACCGGTGCTGCTGCACAGCGTGCTCGAAAACCTGGCCAATGACGCCGGCGTCGCCATCGGCGTCGTCGGCTGGGCGGATATGCCGGAGGCAGAAGGCATCGCTCTCAAGCGCGCGCCTATCCACGATAAATCGCTGACCGGCAGCGAGAAAGACGCCTACCTGGAAACGGTGCGCGCCAAAGACGCCCATGTCGCCTTCTTCGCCGTGGTAGTCCCCGCCGTGCTGCCGCGTCCCTCGCTGAACTCCATGCTCATCGCCCGCCACTCGATGGAGTATGACACTGCACAGGGCCAGCCGGCGGCGGCGCTCGTGCATGCCCACGGCGCGCTGGTGGACCGCGGTGTTCCCGCCGACTACTTAACCGCTCCGCTTATCATGGACGGCCTGCGCACCGTTGGCGTGAAGGACATCTGCCATCTCTATGGCTTCAGCACCGTTAAGCGGGGCGTCTTCCTTGTCTACCGGCTGGATTATCTGCAGGAGAAGGCCTACTGACGTCGCCGGGCATCCGAAACACGCGCGAGGCGGGGCTGGAAACAGCCCCGCCTCTTTCATCTCTGAATGTGCTGATCGTGCTTAATGCCGGCAGCCATCCTTCCGCCAGTCATCACGGCGGTGGTTGTCGCAGCAGTCGTTGCCTCGGCGATAGTGGCTGCGATGTTCGTTTTTACCGTGCCAGCCTCCGCGATGCTGCCCCTTGCGCCAACTCTTTTCGCCTTTGCGGCAGTCATGGCGATCGTTTTTGCGCACCACCTTTACCGGCTGTATCGTCCCCTTTTTCAGTACGATGCTGATGCCTGGACGCACCACTTTCAGGGTGACGCCGGTCTTCGCGGGCGCCGGACATGCCGGCCCCTTTGCCGACGCCGGCGCCGAGAACCCGACAAGCAGAACCCCGGCCAGCAAGGCGCCGGCGCACACTTTACCGATTCCATACGAACGTGAAACCATTCCTCTCTCCTTTCCTGATGTCGAGTGACTGTGTGCCACTTCTAGAGAGAGATACGTCGAAGAACAACACGGAGTTGCAAAAAATGCAAAAATAAATTTGCCAGCAAACAAATTGTTTTCCCGGGTGGTCTTCC
>JAKIYB010000382.1 GCA_022708765.1 Armatimonadota bacterium
CCCGCCGCTCAAATAGGGTTACTCGGCTTTCGTGCCATAGAATTCGATTTCGGTCAGACCGAAAACCGAACCGCTGGTGCGCGGGGTCGTGTTCTGGTCAATTGAAATCTTGAAGGCCTGGATGGGAGCCGGGAAGGGGCAGGCATACTCAAACCACTTCATCTGCCGATACAGCCACCCCACCGGACCGACGGTGATGGAGGTCCAGTTTGTATCGGTGGCCTTCACTTTGTAGGAGAACGTCATGATGACCGGGCGATCCAGTCCACCATCCCGGAATCCACCCACCGAATCATTCCAGTCGCACCAGCAGTTATAGGAGGTGCAGATGCGAATCTTGTCCAGCACCACCGGCGGGTTGATGTTCGTCACCTGACATTCCCATGGTCCGCCGTAGTCATTGGTGTTGTACCCCATGCCGTTGAGGCCGGCATCCGGCATCACCACGCCATCCACGCACACCCAGTCATGGATGGCAGCGGGATGAAAGAAATAGCCCGGTGAAAGAGTATTTGTCCAGGCGCGATGCGTAAGGTTATCAAAAGTACCGCTGGTCCAACCCGCATCAGGGTTGAGGACAATCGGGACGCCGGCGGCATTGACCGGCGTGCCTTGCGCGATGAACGGCAGCTTGCCGGAGAGACCGGACGACGCCGCGGAGAAGGTGAACTTCTTCATGTAGAGGGTGGTGGTGGGGTCTTCGCCCTCTTTGGCGTTCAGCGCCTGCACCGAGCCGTCTACCAGCGCGAAGAGATAACTGCGGTTGTGGCGGGGATCAATGCCGTCGTTGGCGGTGGCGGCGCCGATGCTGTAGCTGTCCTTGAAGTATTTCTTCGTCAGGTCGGTGAGCATGATGGCGTTGGACGGCGCCTGCACTTTGCCCAGCGCCTTGCCGAACAGGTTGCTGTTGAAGCCATATTCGGGCGCGGCGTTGGTGCCGGTACCGGTCAGCGTCGGGCAGTCGTAGATGCCGGGGCCGTTGTAGTCGCGCAGGTAGTTCGCCCAGGCCTGCGTCTGCGGATCGGGGAAGAACTTCTCGTTGTTATCCTGCACATACATGGAGATCGCGATGGCGATCTGCCGCTGGTTGTTCAGGCAGGTGTTCTGTCGCGCTTTTTCGCGAGCGCGCGCGAACACGGGGAAGAGGATCGCCGCCAGGATGGCGATGATGGCTATCACGACCAGCAATTCGATGAGCGTGAAGCCGGAATGACGCGTGAGATTGCGCATGAGTAACCTCCTTACATCGTTGGTAGCTTTGCGATGCCCGCACGGCTCCGCAGTGCTTGCTATTATCAAGTATAAACGGTTTGAGTGCCCTGTCAATAGGAAAACTATCGGTTTGTTACAGTATATCGGTGGCGGAATGCGTAAAGCAGTACGGAGGAGGTTGTAAGCCTCCCCCGTGTTGATGGTCTTTCAGTGGTCCCTACTCGAAGAGCAGTCCGCTGAAGCCGACGTGCCCGTTCGCCACGCTGTTTTTTAGTTCGGCGGTGATGACGCCGCCTTCCGGATCCGCCGCCTTGAAGGTATAACGGCAATAGGCGATTTCCGCGGTGTTGCGAAATACCGTCTGCTCCACTTTATATGTGCCATCCGTGACGAGCATGGTGACGTTGCCCAGGCCGGAGTCGTTGTGCGACGCCCAGACCATGGTGATGGTATGCACCGCGTCGTCCAGCACTTTAAAATCCATTTTGCTGCCGGAGAGCGTCTTGTTATTGCGCGAGCAGAGGATACCCGTGGTATTACCCGTGCCGCCTTCCGGCTTGGTGAAGACCACGCCCTTGCTGTATTGCGACGCGCAGACCCGCCAGAATGGCGATCCACTGGCGCTTGACTCCGTATCGAGGTGTTCGCTGCCGGTGGACGCGCCGACCGATTTCACGATGAAGGTGCTGGGGTCAATCCAGCTCGGGCACTTTTTATAGGGCGTTGGCGGCGTGTTGGCGCTGGTGTTCCAGCCATACATCTGCCAGTAGCCGGCCACGGCCAGACTGGTCATTTGAATGTCGGCGGTGCCGCTCACCGATGACAGCGGCTGCACGGGAATCCACGGCGTGCCGCTGGTGCCCAGTTGCCAGCCCTTCGCCAGCACGGTGGCCACCGGATTCTCGTCCTTCACCGGCACATACTCCACATGGCCGTCAAAAAGCGCGAAGACGGCGCCGGTGTTATGGCGCGGGGCGATGTCCAGGTCCTTGCTGGTGATGCGCAGCGCCCAGGTGGCGTTCTGCGCGAGCACGGTCTCATCCACCACCAGGTCGGCGGAGAGCAGCGTGGATTCCGGGCTCTTGATATCGCCCAGCGCCGTGCCGTAGAGCAAGCCGTTGAAACCGTACTCCGGGTTGTTGTTCGTACCGTTCAGATCTTCGCTCGGGCAGTCGTAAATGGACGGCTCATTGTAGTCTTTGAGATAGCTGGCCCACGCCCGGTTGCCCGGGTCGGGGAAGATTTTTTCGTCGTTGTCCTGAATATACATCGAGATGGCGATAGCGATCTGCCGCTGGTTATTCAGGCAGGAGTTCGTGCGCGCCTTCTCGCGCGCCTTGGCAAACACCGGGAAGAGGATGGCTGCCAGAATGGCGATGATCGCGATCACCACCAGTAATTCAATGAGAGTAAAGCCTTTACGCATGGGATATGCCTCCTTTCGGGGGGAAGGGCGGGACCGCCGCGCGGTCCCGCCGCTGATAAAGGATTACTCGGCCTTGGTACCGTAGAATTCCACCTCGCCGATTTGTAAGGTGCCGTTGGCGATGGAGGTACCGGAGGAGAAAGTGGCCAGCATTTGCAGATCAATGTCCTCCGCCGGGACCGACGCCGGCACGATGTATTCGTAGAACTTGTTTTTCGGCTTGTCGCTAGTGGTTCCGCTGGTCTGGAATTCCCAGTTGATACCTCCGAGTTGCAGCGGCACCCAGCCGCCGACTCCGGTCTTCGAGCGATACTTGAAGATCATGGTGAGCGGCGCGGTGACCGCGCCATCCAGCGAACGGAAGCCCTGGGTGGGGGCATGCATGCGGCACCAGCAGGTGAATGCGGGATACACGCGCACCTTGCTGATGATGACCGGCGGGTTGATATTCAGCGCCTGTACCTCGAAGCCGGAGCCGCCACGGTTGTTCGGGCCGCCTTCAAAGCCGTTGTCGCCGGTGGGCAGCGCCACGCCGTCCACCGCGCACCACTTGTTGAAGGGGTTCGGTGGGTTCTGCCGTCGCGTCGGGAAGCCGAGGGATGCATCCAGAATCCAGGTATAGTTGGCGCCGCCCGGGGCGTAGCTGAACTCGCCGCTGGTGAAGCCGGCGTCCGGGTTGAGAATGACGGCGGTGGACGCCGCGGGATTGCTCTGATTGTTGAGGATGAAGGGCAGCTTACTCGCCAGACCGGTGGACGCGGCGGAGAAGGTGAGTTCGTTGGGCTTGGAATAGAGCGCCGTGGCGGGGTCGGTGCCCTTGGCGACGATGGTTTTCACCGAGCCGTCCACGCAGCCGGCGCAGAAACTCTGATTATGCCGGTCGTCAATGGCGTCGGCGGCGGTGGCGCCGCTGACACTGTAGTTGTCCTTAAAGTATTTCTTCTTCAAGTCAATGACCATCACCGCCTGGCTCGGTGATGCGACTTTGCCCATGGACTTGCCGAAGAGATTGCTGTTGAAGCCATACTCCGGAGCAATGTTGGAGCCGTTGCCGGTGAGGGTCGGGCAGTCATAGATGCTGGGACCGTTGTAGTCCACCAGTTTCACGGACCAGGCCTGGGTGCCGGTATCCGGGAAGAACTTCTCGTTATTGTCCTGGACATACATCGAGACCGCCAGCACAATCTGCCGCTGGTTGTTCAGGCAGGTGTTCTGCCGCGCTTTCTCGCGGGCACGCGCGAACACGGGGAAGAGGATGGCGGCCAGAATCGCAATGATCGCGATGACCACCAGCAGTTCAATGAGCGTAAAACCTTTTCGCATGGAACATGCCTCCTTTCGGGGGATTTCGCGGGAGTATCTCCTCGCGTCATAAAGGATATTGATGCCATGGCTGCGTATTCCGTTACACCGAATTGTCAGGTCCCGGATGGGACGGATGAACCAGATACCTCCTTTCAGGCGCGCATATCTTCATGATGGCGCGCCTTTCCCGGGCATGCGACGACCATGCCCTGAGAATGCATACTCTCAAATTTTATATTACCCCTCAGTTCCGTGAGTGTCAATGCGCTTATATTGTATTCGCGTCGTGCGGAGATGCTCGATGAAGAGCGCCCGGTTACATCCGGCGCGATACTGGCGATGACACGGGGCGCGTTTGCCGCGCCCCGCCGATGCCATCAAGGTGATATCCACGCGATCACGGCGTGTCGAAGAGCATGCAGGTGACACCGCCGGCCGCGTTCTGCGAGTTGGCATAGAAGCGCAACGTGAAGTTGCCGCCAGCCGGATCAGCCGCCATGAAAGATAACCGAGCCCAGTATTTGCCGCCGGTGATCAACACGCAGTTGGTTGTAACTTTCCTCGCCGGATCAGCGTCATCCGTGATATCAGCGGTGAGGATGGCGCCCGCGCCAAGGGTGCCATGGCGGTTCAGGCCGAAGGTCACCACGTGGACGGCGTTGTCGTTTACCTTGATATTCAACTGCGCGCCCTGCGTCTTGAAGCCGGTACCGTTGACTTTGGGCGTGAAGCAGTAGCCGGTGGTCACGCCCGCCGCCACCTTGATGCTGCCGCCGTTCGGCCAGGAGTCGCCGCCGTCCCAGAAGGTGCCGGGCGCGGTCTGC
>JAKIYB010000383.1 GCA_022708765.1 Armatimonadota bacterium
CCGGGGAGCGCCTGCGCTATGGGCGGTTGACGAAAGCCGGGAATGCCTATCTGCGCTATGTCGCGGTGGTGTTCGCCCAGAATTGTCTGAATGGGAAGAAGGATACCCCGTTTAAGCGCCGGTTCTACCGGCTGTGTCATACCCATGATCCGAATGAAATCAAAATCATGATCGCGCGGGACTTCCTGACCGTGGTCTATGCCATGTGGTCCCAGGGGACCGTTTGGCGCGATGACCGGGCAGCGGTCCGCGGTGCCACGTCTTCGGTCGCGTAACGCGCCGGCCTCAGGGCGGGTGTTGGACGAGACGGAAGCGCCACAGGGGAGCTGGCTGCCGCACTCTCTCGGCACGCAGGTGACCGAGCGTTTTGGAATTCCGGCCCCCGGATCGGCGAGCGATAATGTCGGCGACGCGCGTCAGCCGCTAGAGAGAATTCACGACAAACCTTGCCGTGAGGACAACTGCATACGGTGAGTTCCCTGCCACGATGCCGTGCGCGGCCTGTGGTGACGGTCCTGTTCGCCTGGCAAACCCGGTGCGAAGAGGGGGCAGGCAGCGGAGAGAATCGAAAAAGTGCGAAGAAACTTGCGATTTCACCGGCTCAGGTACTTGACGCCACTTTCAGAGAGAGTGCGGCGAGGATCGCCGCTTTCCCTGTTTGCATGGGAGGGGATATGGGGCTCGTGACCGTGCGGAGAAGGAAAGCGGCAATGCTTGCCGCACTCCAATGGGGCGCCAGGAGTCGGCTCGACGGAGTCTCGCCCGCCAGGGGGTTACAGCGGAACCGCGAACCGTTCGCGGTTGGCGAAGCGGAGGATTTCGGTGTAGCCGGCTTCGCGGGCGAGGGCGACGGCGCGGGGGAAGTGGTTGGCGACGTGGCCGGGGGCGTGGCCATCGGCGCTGATGACGAGGGGGATGCCGCGGTGGCGAGTTTCCCGCAGCAGGGTGAGCGACGGGTACTGTTCGCCGATGGGTTTGTCCCAGCCGGCGGTATTCAGCTCGATGGCGGGGCCACAATCGGCGATAGCGTCCAACAGGTCGGTGATGAGGCCGCTGAAGTCGGCGCGCGGCAGGAAACCGAACTTCTTCGGCAGATCCAGGTGGCCGATGAAATCGAAGGCGCGGGTCTCCACCGCCCGGCGCAGGTATGTCCAGTAGCGCCGCCACACGTCGTCGCGCTCGTCTACCGTCAGCGCCTCCCACGGCCCGGGGCTGGCATCAATGGGAAACCCGTCGGCGAAATGCACCGAGCCGATGAGATAATCGAAGCGGTGGTTGGCGAGCGCCGCCAGCGTCTCCGCCTCCGTTTGTGGAAAATAATCCACCTCGATGCCCACGCGAAACACGAGGTCGTCCGTCGCGGCGGCAGTCTCCCACAGCGCGCGCACGTATTCATCGAGGAAGTCGGGGGGCATGGCCCAGGACACCGGCTCGCTGCCGGGCATCAGCGCGAAATGATCAGAGAGTCCAAACTCATCCAGCCCCGCCGCCCGCGCGCCGTCCAGCATCGCGGAGAGGAGAGCGGTGCCGTCGCTCCAGGCCGTGTGATTGTGATAACTCACCTGCATGGGGAAAAGGTTCGACGGCTGGCGGGGCTTTCCTTTTATGCAGCACCCTGGTTGTGGTTGATCCAACCGCGCTTCAGCGTGCTTCGCGTGTTCGCCACCTCCTCCAGGGGGAAGGTACTATGCCGGCACTTCGATGCCCAGCCGCAACACATCGGTGGCGACGTCGCCGTAGGAGCGCTCGTTGATGGAGAGGCCGTAGCGGCTGGCGCGGCCATCCACCACGAGGCGCAGTGGTCGCGTGCGCGGTTCCGGCAGGCGCAGGTCAATGCGGCGGTCGCCGAAAGTGGGGAGCACCAGGCCGAGGTCGGTGAGCGCCAGCACCTCTTCGTAATCGGGCAGCACGCAGAGGTCGCCGAAGCGCGGGTAGAGATAGGCGTAGACCCGTGACGCCTGATCCGTGGGCAGCGCGCCCAGCGCGGCGCGGCCGCGGTTGGCATACTCGGTGATGCCGCTCAGTCGGAAGGCTTCCAGGAGCAAGATAGGCATCCACGGCGCGACGGCTACCCACGCCGGCCCTTCGCCCACCGTGCCCACGGGCGGACCGCCCGGAACCGGGCGCAGGCACTGGTGCAGGCACATGCGATCCAGCCACACCAGCGCCTCATCCAGCACCGCCCAGTCGCCGTCCGCCGCCTGCGACAGACCGCGCAGCACGCTGGCGGCCATCTCCGCCGGCGCGCCTTCGCGCAGGAAGGGTTGCCATCCGCCCGCCTGTCCGATTTCGGGCAGTGAGGTCAAGTTGCCCGCGGCAGGGTGAAACGCGTCGGGCATCGGCGGCGCTTCGGCGCGGGCGAGCAACCGCGCGAGTTGCTGAAATCCGCGCCCGGCCAGCGCTCGTGCATCAAGCACCAGCAGGCTGGAGAAGCAGCGCGCCGATGCGTCCGGCGTCAGCGTCAGCGCATATTCTAGCCCGCCACCGTCATCGGCCAGGTGGCGCAATTGTCCGCCGGCATAGGTATCCGGGTCGGGCAGCAGCGCGGCGAAACAATGCGTATCCTGCGCGAAGGCGGCCGGGGACGTGGCCAGCACCGCGCCGGTCACCGGCTCAGCCGGCCAGCGCAGGGCTGCTTCGGCCAGCCCGCCAGTGAAGAACCATCGCTGCGCCAGCGTGGCGCCGGGCGGTATCGGACCAGCCAACTCGATCCACTGCCGGCACCAGGCATGCTCGATGTCAAGGAGCAGAGTCATTTCCAGCTCCGCCTGCCCCAGCCGCCCCTGCAGGGTCACGCCGCGCGTCACGCCGTCTTCGAGCACCGGCGCGAAGGCGTAAATCGCCGCGCCCTGCTCCGCGCCATCGTTATCTCGCAGCAGCAGATCCACCGCCGGCGCGCTCGCAAGCAGGGGAATCCAGTGCCCATGCGCGTCCATCGCGTCCAGCATCAGTGTCTGCGCCCCGGTTTCCCGGGTTATGCGCAGGCGCAGCAGGCCATTATCACAGATTTCGCATTCCTGATGACCACGACGTTCGCAGGTGGAAGCCGTCATATTACCCTCATGTTCTCTACTGATGGCGGGGGTGCCATCTCGTCACACTTCGGATATTCCATAGTTCCCGGCACTTCCCACAGTTGCGGGCGATTTTAGCGTTGGCTTCTCTTGCCGTCTCCGCGGGGACGCCGCGACGCGAACGGTGGCAGGTGGCAAGCGGGGGAAAACGCGGTATAATACGGTGAGACCGCTTCGGAGGTTGCCCATGCTTGTGAGAGTGTCATCGCTCGTCATCTGCATTATCATGCTGACCGCCGCCATCGCCTGGGGGAAGGACAAAGACGATCCCGCGGCGCTGATGGCCCGTTCCGACGCGCAGTATTACTACCCCACGCAAGCCGGACTGCAGGATCTGGCGGTGGACCTTGTCATTGACGAACTGCAGAGCTCGCCAGTGGGGAAACTGGCGAAGATCAGCTACTACTACGTGAACGAAGACCGCCAGCGCTTCGAGGTGGAAGGCTTGAGCGAGCAATACGCCAAGTTTCGCGACGACCTGTTGGGGCTGGTGGATCCCATGTCGAATTACCTGGTGCCCCGCTCCTCCACGAACGCGTTCCACGGCCTCGACCTGCGCGTGGACCGGGTGAGCCGGCAGATCATCGGCCGTCCCGACACCACCTATTTCCTGTTGGTCGGCACCGCGAACGACAAGGACGCGATGGTGAAGGAATACCGCGTACTACTAGATGCCGCCGGCCTGGCCTGCCAGATCGAGAGCGTGCTCAAGGACGGCTCGAAACTGATGGCGCGCATTGACAACACGCAGGTTGGCGAGAAGTGGTGCATCAACCGCGTGACCACGCGCATGGTGATGAACAACGCGCCCCAGTGGCGCATCGAGACGGTGGAATACACCCAGGTAGATGGTTTCACCATGCCCTCCGTCATCACCATCCGCCAGCGCAACGCCCTCAACCAGCCGGTGAAAGGCGCGCAGGACTGGACGATTCGCCTCACCAATTACCGCCTCAACCAGGGGGTAGCGGCAGCGAAAATCCCCGCGCCGCCCGCACCACCCCCTCCCGCGGACACGCCGGCCACATAAGCGCCAAGGCGCGAATTATCCTCATGCCTTGCCCGGCCTCCGGATTCCTTTCGTCTCTATCGCTATGCCAGCGCTGCCATTTTAAGTGCTGGCGGGCGATTTTTTCGACAATTATATTATATCGCGGCGTATTTTTTGCAACTATCCGCGGCGGACGGTGTCAGTAGGCATGGAGCAACGTTCCGTTGCGGGAAGTACGAAGATGCGGTGCCCGTTCAGTAACGAGTTTCATAATGAGGATTTCAACGCCGAGGATCCCCGGATCGCGGCGCATATTGCCACCTGCCCGACGTGCCGTGAAGAGCAGGCGCTGCGCGCGATGCTGGCGGCGCTGCCGGCCATCGAGCCTCCCGCCGACCTTGCCGCGCGGGCCGCGGCGCTACCGGTTACGGCCGCGTCTCTCACCTGCGATGATACCCTTGACCTGCTGGAAGCCTACCGCGAGGGCGATCTGACCCCAGCGCAGACTTTTCTGGTGGAAGAGCACCTGCTGTGGTGCGAGGCGTGCGCGGCGGAACTGGAGCGCGCGGATCATGTCAGCGTCCTGCTCGCCGAGATGCCGGAGATGTATGTCCCGGCCGTTGTTGCCGAGCGCATCGCCATCGCGCGCACCCCATGGTGGCAGCGCC
>JAKIYB010000384.1 GCA_022708765.1 Armatimonadota bacterium
GCGAACGCGGCGTCGTAGCTCATGCACCACGCGAGCCATTTGTCCAGGGACTTGAAGATTACGCCTGTCGGCTCGCGCTCGAAGTGCTCAAGCAAGTGGGAGAGGGGGGGGAGCGGATTGCACTTCTCCGCCATGTCATTGCCACGACTGACGGCATTGCGTTACCGACGGCGATTATCTCGTTGCAAGACCAAGCGC
This sequence comes from Armatimonadota bacterium, assembly GCA_022708765.1. GTDB lineage: Bacteria > Armatimonadota > Hebobacteria > CAIYQO01 > CAIYQO01 > JAKIYB01. The sequence continues at coordinate 199 of JAKIYB010000384.1, forward strand.
TGTATGGAGAGCGTGGCCAATTCCGGTATGTCATTCCAGAGGAAGCCTTCGTTGAACTCCGTTCCCTGTGCCTGGACAAGATCCACACCGCCGTAGCGACAGAGCGTTTGGCGCGCATCTCGCGGTATGCGCTGGTTGAAGTCTTGCGGGTATGGGGGCGCTGGGAGACATCCGATGCCCCGCAGGAGTGGGCGATCACCGCCAGCGAGGACCCCAATCTGCTCCTCGCCATCTTGGTCGGATTCCACTACACCTCCTCCGACCCCGAAATGGCGATGGACCTTACCGGCGTAGCGCGGCTGGTTCCGCTCACCATCATCACCGAGCGCCTCTCGAAGCTTGATATCTCGACGCGCGAGACGCATGAACAACAGGCGGTTGCGGCGTTTCACCATGCTATGACGGTGACACATCGACGCCAAGCGGGCAGTGTGTCGTAGACAGACATGGCGGCGCGGGGGTGGGAGGCACAGCTCTCTTGCTGGGGAGAAGCGATATCGCTGATGCCCAGACGAAAAATGCCATTTTTTTACAGGGTGGAGATTCGGAAATGAAGTGGGTTTCTTAACTTTCTTGGGCGCGGACGACCGGACTACGCCGCCCACATTCAATAGCCCCCGGTGATGCTGGTAGCGTTCGTTTCGGGTGGGGCACCGCCACCTGCACGGCCTTACGCGGTCGGATAGCACTCCACTCGATGCAGCAACCGCTGGATTTGCGCGGGGTACCACCGGCCCTTGCCTTCCTTGGTCGGCACCCCCCGCTCGGTGAGGAGCCGCGCGAGCCGATGCACCCCGATGCCGGCGGCATACTGCGTGGTCACCTCGGCAATGACCGCCTGCTCCGCGGCATTCGGCACCAGCCGCCCCTCCACCACATCGTAGCCATACGGCGTCCGGTTGCCGATTTGCGTGCCGGTGCGCCGGGTGTGCGCCAGCGCCACCCGCGTGCGCTCGGCAATCATTGCCCGCTCCATCTCGGCGTAGGCGGCGGTGATGGTGAAGAAGAACTTTCCCATTGGGGTAGACGTGTCTAACTGTTCGGAAATCGAGCAGAGGGCCACGCCACGCTTCGCAAAATCCTGGGTGGTGTTCAAGGCATCCTGGGTATTGCGGAAAAGCCGGTCGAGTTTGTGAATGACCACCACCTCGCAGGCTTTGGCCTGCACCTGCTGCAGAAGCTGCTGGACGCCAGGCCGGTTCAGGCTTTTTCCGCTTTCGCCCGCGTCAACAATCACGTCGAGGAGGCGATACCCCTGGAGGGTGCAGTAGGCGCGAATGCGGGTCTCCTGCGCCTCCAGCGAAATCCCCTCGCTCGCTTGCCCGGCGGTGCTTACGCGGATATAGCCGATTGCGCGCGGGGTATTGGTCGTTCCGGTCTGCTGTGTTGCCATCGCTCGTCTCCTCACCGACACGGTACGGTCGTTCGGTGTCGGAGACGATAGCTCACCACGGACGAGAAGTCAACGGTCTATCGCCACAGTCTACCGGCGAGACGACGACAGTGCCGAAGATACACACATTTTCCATGCCGACACCTCACCACCCATTGATGAGCCGTCGGCCTTGCCGGTGCCCGCGCCACGCGCGCAGCCTCCCTTCGGCACCTACGACCCCGCCCCCCTCATTCCCCACCGGGACCACCCTCGGCCTCTGGCGCTGACAGGCCGGGCAGGCGCATGACGGCGCGGAGGACGTCGCCCGTGCAGACGGCGGTGAGCGTGATGCGCCCATAGCGAATGGCCTCGTAGGCTTCGGGCGGCGCCATCACCTCGTCATACGTGCGGCAGTGCTGCCAATCAATGCGTCCCACGCCGAGATGTTTGCCCTGGCTTACCGGGACCACCCCCATGAGCAGGAACTCATCCGCAGGGTCATACGTCTCCCACGCCGCGTGAAACTCCGGGGTGGGCCAGCGCTGCAGGCCAATCACCCCGCAGAGCGGCGGACGCGGGCGCGTCGGGTCGGTAAGGTAGCGCACGCCCGTCAGCAGCCGTTGCGGCGTGAAGCAGGCTTCCACCAACCCTCGGCCCACCTGGCGGTACCCCGCCCACGCGATGGCCGCCAGCAGCGTCCAGACCGCCCGTTCCCGCTGCACCGCCACCTCGGCATGCACCGGCGCGGACGCCGAGGGCGCGGGGGACGACGAGAGTGTGCACAGCCAGGACGGCGGTCGCCGGCCCGCTGCCGTGCGCGATTTCCGTTTGGCCATGTCAGTCACTCCTTTCATCTGGGCACAGCCCGCGGGCGGTGGGGACGACCGACGGGACTGGAAGGGTGGGCGCGGCTGCGCCACCGTCGGCCGCGCGGCGTGCGGCGAGATTGGCCAGCAGCGGCGTCGCCCAGGCACCAGGGTCAAACGCCGCGTCGGCCGCCTCGCGTGCCCGCTGGCGCTGGTCGGCGCGCAGGCCGCGCAAGTCATGGCGCCAGCGCCGGTCCAGCCGGGTGAACGCCCACCACTGTTCCGCGCGCAGCGCGCGCCGGCTCTGCAGCAGGTGCAACGCCGCCAGCGAGGCGTGCGCCAGGTCGGCGCCATACCGCTGCTGATAGTGCGCGCGCAGCGCGAGGAACCACTGGAGTTCCTCCTCGCCGAGAATGCGATTGGCAAAGTAGCCGTGCTGGAGCGCATTGACATTGCCGCCTTTGCGGGCGCGCGGCGCCAGGCCATACAGTGTGGTGAGCGCTTGCAGTTCTCGCGCGTTCAGCATGCGTTCCGGCATCATGCACCTCCCCTCATTGTGTCAGCGGGCGCTGCCGCGCGGGAGGGGGCTGTGGCCCCGTGTCTTCCAGACCTCCGTTCATCCGGACCAGGGCAAGTGCCCGCCTGCACGGGCTGGGACGCTGGAGCCGCCACAACCCGTGCCGCGGCCTGCCGGTCGGCTTTGAGAATGGCTTTCACCCGTCCGACCGACAGCCCCACCAGCACGGCAATCTCCCGCTGTTTCAGGCCGTTAGCACGGAGGGCCAGCACTTTCAAACGGCGCTTCTCGGCGCGCGTCTGCACGACCGGCACCCACAGGCTCATACCCGCGGCGTAGCGCTGCACCTCGCGCAGCACGGCCGGCGGCAACACCTTCGCGGCATTGCGACTGCGTATTGTACTCATCCGTCGTCTCCTTCCTCATCATCTGGACACACGGGGGAGTTAGGGGAGTTTGGCGAGTTTTCCACGCCCCGCTCTTTTTATATAAATATATATATATCTCTCTACCGCGGAATGCTGATGGATTTTTTTTCTGCGCGTAAAGAGGAGATCGAAACTCCCTTAACTCCCCTAACTCCCCGAACTCCCCCGCAATACACCGGGGCGCTAGTCACGGCTCCCCCGTCCGGGTTGCTCCTCGCGCGCCTGCCGGACGGCTTGCTGGAGCGCCCTGCCGTCATCGGCGCATACGTGCCACATCACCGCGTTGTGTTGGCGGCGCCCGGTTCGTTCCACGTAGAGTCCCATCGCCCCAAACCGCGTGCGCTCGATTTTGGCGAGGGCGTTGCCAACCTTCCGCAACATCGACGCCCGCGGGCCATCGAGGGCTTCAGCCAGCGTCGTCGGAATCACCTCGTCAAACACCAAGTCTTTTTGCATGAGCATGTCGACCAGGGCTTTGGTGGTAAACGGCGCCGTCTGTTTGGCGTGCAAGTCGTAGGTCGCGACGACCCAGGCCATCAGAAACCGCTCCCATTGCGGACGTTCCTCGTCATACCGGTCACAGCACACCGCTTGCGTGTCCAGGAAATTCCTGATCCCGGCATATTCGAGGATACCAGCCACATGGCGATGCCAGTCTTCAAACGAGCCGAACGGTTTACTACGGGTCGGTGCGGGGCAGTTCGCGGCGTACCACCCGCGAATCATTGTTAAGCACGCCGCTAATAACGTGCCCCGGTGGGCGTGCGCCCACTTCAGCAGGTCGGGATGACGGAATCCGGTTCGCTCCCACGGCGTCGCCGTACGCGGGTCTAAACAGATCCGGTAGGTACGCCGCGGCATATCGCCCCCGAGCATGATGTTATTGCCGGTGACGGCCCAGGTGGCCGTGTTGGCGACGCGCACCGCCATGGATTGACCGAGCATCCGCGCCGTCCATTCGGGATAGGCCGTCAGCACGCTGCAGAGGACGCCGGACGCGAGCCGACTTTCGACATTATCGAAGACGATATACTGCTGACCGTCTAGCAGCAGTGCGAGGAGTTTTTTCTCCATCTCCTCTTCGGTGAGGGGCCACGGCGTCGGCACGCAGGTGTGTCCGGTGACAATAATCGAGGACAGGGCCACCAGAAGCCCTTTCCCCGACCCTGGCTGGGTGGCATCCACCAGGCAGAACGGGACCGGCGAGGTGAGCACCGGACGTAGCAGAGGGGTGAGCAGGAACGCGAGCCAGTGCGCAAAGGATGTGGTCCAGAGCGGAGAGAGCGGTTCGAAGCTGGGCATGCCGACCGGAGACGGATCCATAAACGGCATATCCCAGACCGCATCCGTTAATACGGAGCACGCCGCCCTTACGTCCGCCTCCGTCGGCTGGTCGGGAATCGTCG
>JAKIYB010000385.1 GCA_022708765.1 Armatimonadota bacterium
TCACAGAAGGGCTGATGGCGGCCTCGCTGCTGTTTTGCATAGGGCCGATGACTGTGATGGGCTCCATCTCCGACGGGCTCACAGGCGATTACTCGGTGCTTGCGATGAAGGCCGTCATGGACGGGATAACGTCCATGGCGATGGCCTCTACGCTGGGCATAGGCGTGGGCTTCTCCGCACTGGTGGTCTTCGTGGTCCAAGGTACCTTGACTCTGGGGGGCGGGCTGATCCTGGTGGGTCTGAGCTTCAACCTTTCGATGAAGGCCGGGATAAAGGCGGGCAACATGCTGCCCGCACTCATAGTGGCGGCCGTGGCGGCCGCGATAATCTGATCTGGCGGTGATTTGATGGAATTCTACAAGATGCACGGTTTGGGAAACGATTTCGTGTTCACCATGGCCGAAGCAGGTGACCTGAAGAGGCTCCAGAACATGGCGAAGCAGGTGTGCGACAGGAACTTCGGGGTGGGCGCGGACGGGCTCATCGTCCTGGTGCCCTCCGAGAAGGCTGACCTGAGGATGGTCATATTCAACTCGGACGGGTCCGAAGCGGAGATGTGCGGCAACGCCATACGCTGCGCCGCGGTGCTCTGGGCCCAGAAATACCCAAATGCCAAGGAGCCTCTTAGCATAGAAACGCTCAAAGGCATACAGCTGGCCAGGATAACAGAGCGCTCCGGCAAGGACTGGAAGGTGACCGTGGACATGGGAGAGCCCGCCCTGGCCCCTTCTGACATACCCGTGAAGGTCGAAGGCGACAAGGTGGTAGACGAAGTGTTCGAGGTGGGCGGGGAGAAGCTCATGGTCACATGCGTGAACATGGGCAATCCGCACGCGGTGGCGTTCGTCGGCAGCACGAGCAGGGACATCATGACGAGGCTTGGCCCTCTCATGGAGAACCACCCCGATTTCCCGCGCAAGACGAACGTGGAGTTCGCCCAGGTGGTGAATCCCGGCTACGTGAAGATGCGCGTGTGGGAGCGCGGCGCGGGCATTACGCTGGCCTGCGGTACCGGCGCCTGCGCCACGCTGGTGGCCGGTGTCCTCACCGGCAACACGGAACGCACCGCGACGGTGGAACTCCCCGGCGGCCCGCTGGAGATCACCTGGAGCGACGAGGATAATCACGTCTACATGACCGGCCCGGCGACGGAAGTGTTTGCTGGGACGGTGATGATTGAATAAAGCCCGAAGGGCCGAAGAGCCATAGCCACGGGTGAAGCCACGCGGAACCCGTGGGTCAGAATTCCAAAGTTGGAAAAGTCCCGGTCTCACGGGTTCCGTTGCTCTTACCCGTGGCTAACGGCTGATGCCCCGCCGGGGCAAGCACATTTCACATTCCGTAGAGGTTCCGCCATGTCGTTAACCCATCCCGTCTATACTATCGCCCCTTACCGCGGCAAGCCCGTGCTGCACATTGACGGCGCGCCGGTGGCGGCGTATACCTACAGCTACTGCGGCGGCATGGACTGGCCAGGAGCGCGAGAAATTCACGAGAAGTTCGCCGCGCACGGCTGCCATTTCTACATGCTCTGCGTGAAGGGCGGTTTCGGTGGCGATTGGAGCACGACGCCGTTCTGGACGGATGAGGGAGTCTACCCCGAGTTGACCGGCGCCGACGCGGAAGCGAATCCGCTGTGCGAGGCGGCACGCATCATCCTGGAGCTTGACCCCGACGCCCGCTTCTGGGTGCGCTGTAACGCCAGCCCGCCGAAAGCCTGGCGCGACAAATACCCCGATCAGATGCTGCTGAATTTCTACGGCAAGCGTTATGAGGAGCCGTCGCTGGCGTCCGACCGCTTCTGCGAGGGCGTGGGGCTCTTCATCGAGAACCTGGTGCGCTTCTGCGAGCGCCAGCCGTGGGCGGACCGGCTGGCGGGCTACATGATCTATCCCATCGGCGAGGGCACCACGCCGCTCACCTGCGACGGCCACCTTTTCGATCAAAGCCCGGCGATGCAGGAGGGGTTTCGCGCGTTCCTGGCGCGCAAATACGGCACTGACGCCGCGCTGCGCGCCGCCTGGAGCCGGGATGACGTGACGCTGGCGACCGTGGCCGTGCCGAACGACGAAGCGTTTTACGCGCGCGGGAAGACGGATTTCGCGCGCGTCACCCGCGACGGCCTGCGGGTAGAGCGCATCCCGCACCGGCTGCACTGGCCGGAGTCGGAGGAGATCGCCGACGCCCGCGATTACTGCGAGTATATGCGCGAGTTGACCGAGCGCAACTTCCGCACGCTCCTCTCCGCGGTGAAGCGCGTCGCACCGGAGAAGCTGGCGGGTCTGGATGCCTTCAAGCAGACGATTCTTGGCTGGCCGCTGGTGGCGCGCTGGGTGGGCGACTATCAGACGCATGCCGGCGCTATGCATGGCATGTCCGGCGCCTTTGCCATGGCCGACCTGCTCGATATCCCGGAACTGGATGCCGTCTGCACGCCGCACGACTACCTCAATCGCGGCATGGGATTCGGCTACGAAGGCGAGGGCATCGGCGATTCCATCACCCTTCACGGCAAGATGATGCTGATGGAAGAGGATCAGCGCTCCTTCAGCAACTCGGAAGGTGAGACCTGGAACTACCTGAAAGATCTGAAGGAGGCACACGCCGGGCTGTGGCGCAACTTTGGCTCCTCCATCAGTCGGGGTTACACCACCTATCCCATGGATGTGTGCAACCCCAGCTACTTCATGGACGATGGCATCCAGGCGATCCTGCGCGCACGCCGGCGGGCCTTCGACGCCGCCGTCCACTGGGAACACCGCGACGTACCCTCCATCGTCATGGTGGTGGACGACACCAGCGTCATCGAGGAAGACTACACCATCCACTACCAGTACCTCTCGGTCATCCACCAGCGGCTCTACGGGCTGTCGCGCTGCGGCGTACCCTTCCGGCTGCATCTCTTCGAAGATATGGAGCGCGACGATTTCCCGGCTTGCCATAAAGTCTTCCTCTTCCCCAATCTCTTCAAAGTGACGCCGGAACGCCTCGATCTGTTGCGGCGGAAGGTCTTCCGCGACGGCAATGTGGCGATCTTCGGCCCGGCGACGGGCATCACGGACGGGAAAATGCTCTCCGCCGATCTGGCTTCCGAGGTGACCGGCATTCCGCTGGCGCTGGTGCGCAAGGAGTCGCCGCGCTTCGTGACGGTGGACCGCTTTGACCATCCCATCACCGCCGCTCTGCGCGAGCGCGTGGATTACGGCGATTTCTACCCCTATGGCCCGCTGCTGGTACCGCAAGAGGGTCCGAGCGTCTTGCGGCTGGGCGGCATCCAGTGGCCGACGGCGAAAGACGGCGCCGGGTTGGCGCTGCGCGATTGCGGCACGCATACCAGCATCTTCACCGCCGCCGTGCCGCTGCCCGCCATGCTGCTGCGCGAGATCGCCCGTTTCAGCGGCACCCATGTCTACGGCGAGGGCGACGACTTGATCTTCGCTGACAATTGCACGCTCACCGTGCACAGCATGACCCCCGGCACGCGAACCATCCGCCTGCCACACGCGAGCACGGTGTGGGATTTGACGACCTTTGCGAAGGTGGGCGAGGGGATGCGCGAGATTGAAATCACCGTAGATCCGCCGCAGACGCGGATGTTCTACCTGGGAGAGCGGCTGTAAGATACGATCCTACCGGGTAGTCGAAGGGTAATTCGGTGACAGCCAGCCTTTTCGTCCGTTCCGCTCTGCTGCACTCCAGAAGAAGGGGGCTGTCACCGAATTACTGAACACAGGCACAACAGCATCGTATATCGTTGGTGATCAAGTGAGGAATCCATGACCGCGTTTGCCGACCGCAAAGCCCGCTGGCGCGCGTTCTACGACGGCGCGCCGGTTATGCCGTTCGTCTTTCAGATTGCGTACAATCCTGATCCGCCGCCGCGACCGCTGCCGAACCCGTCGCTGAAGCGCGAGCGGCTGGAGTGGGCGTGGGGGCAGTACGAGCGCGGGCTGGCGCGGGCTGAGTGGCTGGCGGATGATTTCATCCCGTCGCTCGACTCCTATACCGGCACCGAGATCTTCGCGGAAGCCTTCGGTTGCCCGGTGCACCGGACCAACGACAACATGCCCTTCGCGCTGCCCATCATCACCCGCGCGGAGCAGGTGGACGATCTGCTGATACCCGATCTGCACGCGCCGCCGCTGGCGCTGCTCTTCGAGATCGCCGACGAACTGCGCCACCGCGCGGGCGAGGGGGCGCTGATGCGGTTGGTGGATATCCAGAGCCCGATGGATATCGCCGCGCTGATCTGGGACAAAAATACTTTCTACACCGCGCTGATCGAGACGCCGGAAGCCGTACAGGCGCTAGCGGGCAAGGTGCGCGCGCTGATCACCGCGTTTCTCGACGCATGGTTCGCGCGGTACGGGTACGACTTCATCGCTCACTACCCCTACTACTACATGCCGGGTGGGATGACGCTCTCAGAGGACGAGGTGGGCGCGGTGAGTTCCGTCATGTTTGACGAGCTCTTCCTGCCTGAACTGGTCGAGCTTTCCGAACGCTACGGCGGCATCGGCATCCACTGCTGCGCCGATTCGCGCCATCAGTGGCGGGGCTTCGCCCGCATCCCCGGCCTGCGCATGCTCAATATCTGCCAGCCGCCTGAGGTGGCGCGCGACGCCTACGCCTTCTTCGCCCCGCGGTGCGGGCAGTTCCACTGGAGCGTATGGGACGGCCCGGCGTGGACCTG
>JAKIYB010000386.1 GCA_022708765.1 Armatimonadota bacterium
CCCCCGCCACGGAGAGCAGCTTGAACGCCTGGATGCGGCCGGTGCTCGGCACGTGCGGGCCGCGGCAGAGGTCGAAGAAGTCGCCCTGCCGGTATACCGTCACCGTCGGCTGCGGAATCTCTTCCAGCACCTCTGTCTTGAACGGGTTGCCCATCTCGCGGTACTTCACGATGCATTCCGCGCGGTCCACCTCCTCGCGCTGAATGGGCAGGTTCTGCCGCGCCAGCTTCTTCATCTCCTCCTCGATGGCGGTTAAATCTTCCTCGGTAAAGGGCCGCGGCATGGCGAAGTCGTAGTAGAACCCCGTCTCGATGGAAGGGCCGATGGTCGGCTTCGCCTCCGGGAAGAGTTTCAGCACGGCCTGCGCCATCAGGTGCGCGGTGGAGTGGCGCAGGATTTCCAGCCCCAGCGGGTCGGTGCCGAGGATGACGTCCATCTCCTGGCCGACGGGCAGCGGCGCGGTCAGGTCCAGGTACTCCTCGCCCACCTTCACCGCCACCGCGGTCTTCGCCAGCTCTTTGTGATACTGCTTCAACCAGGACAGAATCGCGCGTGACGCGTCTTCGCTCGCGCCGACCTTCACTCGTTCAGACATCGTAGTTCTCCTTCTTTCCTTCCCGTGGCTCACCTCTCCCCCCATCCCCTCCCCTGCATGGGAGGGGGGTACCGGATCGGATGCCAGATGCAGGATGCTCTTCTTCCACTCACTCCCCCTCCCCGCGTAGGGGAGGGGGTTGGGGGGAGAGGTGAGCCACGGGAGCAACAAAAAACCCTCTCCCGCATCCGGGAAAGGGTTCATTTACAGGCGTGTTTGTGCTCCCGGATGCGGCTATGGCCTCCGGGTAGTCGTCACGGACTCAGCCTCATGACGGACGTATAGCATGGTGAAATGAGTATACGGCGGGCGCGAGTGCTTGTCAATGCGCGAAATTCTCCAGGAATGTTGTGAAAGTTAACGGACGTTGTGGAATATAGCGGTGGGAAGGAACGAAATCCGCTCCCGCGGACTCGAAAGACCCCCTGGTCCGCGCAGGCCGATTCTCTTCCTCCCGGGCAATAACAGGTTTCAAATGCGCGACACCCTCCCGCGAAGGCGGGAGGGTGTCGGCATATATGGTGGGCGCTATAGGGATCGCACCTATGACCTCCTCGGTGTCAACGAGGTGTTCTACTACTGAACTAAGCGCCCGGAACAACGGGTGATAGTATAGCGAATCGGCCTGCGACTGTCAAACCCGTTCGGTTCGAGTTTTATGGCTGCAGGCGCGCCGGTTCACCCCGCATGACGCGGTGGGCGCTGCCGTCCGCGAAAGCGGCGATGAAGCCGCCGCCGTGCCTGTTGCGCGCCAGGTCGGCGTCGGTGCGAAGAAGGCCGTCGGCGGTGACGGCGTCGGCGGTCAGGAGCAGCGTGCTCGGTTCCGGATACATGTTCGCCGGTTGCCCGGCCAGCGCGGCGTTCATGCCGTAACCCCCGCTCGCGGGGCGCGGGTCCAGCCAGTTGCGCGCCGGACAGATCCACTTCTCCGCGCCGATGCTCTTCGGCAGCATGTCGTCAACGGCGGCCTGCGCGGCTTTCCAATCCGCCGGGAAACGGCCGTGATCCTGCGCATACATGATGAGCGCCAGGCTGATCTCTTTCTGGTTCGTCAGGCAGTTGCCGCGGGCGATGGTGCCATGCGCCTGGCTCACCAGGAAGAGGATGGCGATGAAGACCAGCCCCAGCAGCATGCCGCCCGCCGCCAGCCGCGACCCGCGCTCGCGCCCCTCGCTGGCTCCCACGCGCGACCACCCCACGCCGCACACCACCATGCCAAACACGCAGAGCGCGAAACAGACAAAGGCCACGTAACTGGCGCCGCCAAAGAGCGCCAACGCGGCCGGCGCCAGCAGCACAATCGCGAGGCCGGCGATAACAACCACGTTGACGCGCGCCGGCGGCGCCGGCGTCTCATCGCCGGTAATGACGGGTGCAGCCACGGTTTGCACGGCGGCATCGGTTGTTGGTTCAAGTTGGTCGGTCAAAACGGTATTCCTCGGTTAATGCAAAATGGACAATGTAAAACGCAAAGTGCAAAGTGATGGCTGCCTAGCGATACTATCCTGCGCCAGTAAAAAACATCTGCTGATGCGTGCTTCGCGTTACCGTATACTATCGCCATCAACCATGCTGGAATTTCCCTGTTTCTTCAGTCGCCGTTTCGCCGTCACGACGGACTTGGCAAGGATGTTGCAGAGTTCTCCCGCTTCCTGCAGCATGCCGGCACATTCCGGTATACCCCGTAAGCGGGCGCGATGTAACAGGCGCAGCCAGAAACGGCTTTCGCGCGCTTCTTTCAGGGAAACCTGCAGCTTATGGACGAAGTCCGCCAGGCTTTCCGCCGCGCAGGCTTCCTCATAATTCGCCGAACATGACGTGCCTGAGCGAAATAACTGTCCGCCCGCGTGCCGGCCAGGCAGTGTCGAGGGCAGGCGGTCAACGTATTCCATGAATTCGACCGAAAAATCCAGAAACCGATCTGTAAGCTGTGAACTGTCAAATGCCATGGTGTCCTCCTGTAGCGCCAAATTTGCATTTTGCAATGTTCACTTTGCATTTTACATTATCCTGCCGCCCCGCGAATCTCCGCCAGGATCGCCTCGCACGCCGCCAGCGGGTGCTCCGCCTGGGTGATGGGGCGGCCGACGACGAGGTAATCGGCGCCGGCTTCGACGGCCGCGGCGGGGGTGGCGACCCGGCGCTGGTCGTCGTCCGCCTGCGCGGGGCGAATGCCGGGGGTGATGACTGTGAAGTCGTCGCCGCAGGCGTCCTTGATGGCGGCGGCTTCCAGCACGGAGGCGACCACGCCGTCCAGCCCGGCTTCCTGTGCGAGCCGTGCCAGCGCGATAACCTGCGCTTCCGCCTTGCGCGCGCAGCCCACTTCCTCCGCCAGCTCTTTTTCGGAGAGGCTGGTGAGCACGGTGACGGCGATGACCAGCGGACGGGGCAGCGCGTTCGTCATTGCCGCCGTGTCCGCCGCCTCGCGCGCCGCGCGCATCATGCGCAGGCCGCCGCCGGCATGCACATTCACCATGCGCGCGCCGGTGGTCACCGCGCCATGCATGGCGCCGGCTACCGTATTCGGGATATCGTGGAATTTACCGTCGAGAAACACCTCGAGGCCCAGGTCACGCAGATCGGCGACGACCTGCGGGCCGGCGTGCATCAACAGTTCCAGGCCGACTTTCATCCACGGAGAGGCCGGAACGAGCTGTTGGGCCATCTCCAGCGCGTGAAAGGCGTCCGGATAGTCCAGCGCAACAATGAGCTGTGGGGTGTTGGTAGGCATGCGCACAGTATAGCACAAAGGCGCGGTGAAATACTCCTGGGAAACAGGTGCTTGATGAAGGACGGTGAATATGCGTGACGGCGGTGTCCATTGCGCGGGCACCGCCGTCTACCGATACGTTGCGTCGTGAGGTTTAGAGAGAGTCCCTTATTGCCGCGGCTCATCACCGTCGGCACGGTCGCCCCGGTTGGCGCGGTCACCGCGATTCGGTCGCTCACCGCCGCCCACTCCGCCGGCGGGGCGGTCGCCGGGGGCGCGGTCCTGCCGATTGCCGAACCCCATGGCCGCATAATTGATGGTGGGGAACAACTGCTCCGGCAGCGCGGCACGGTTGATGACGGTGGCGTCGGCGGTCTTCGCGGCGATGAATTCGCGGCCGCTGAGAACATAGAGCGTGTCTTTGTCCAGTTTCAGCAACGGCGCGGTGCGCTGCTGTAGCATCATGCGCTGTTGTGGCGGCGCCGCCGGGTCGGCGGGGGCGGCCAGGTTCCCTTCCGCTTCAAGCTTCATCGTCTGTTGATTGACGCGGAAATAGCGCAGGCCGATAACGACGTGCAGCATATTGGCCTCTGCCAGCACGGTGAATGGCGCGTTGCGCTCGCTCATCTGCTGCATCCACTCGCGCAGCTTTTGCCGGTCGGCGTCGGTGGGTGGCTGCGCCATCTGCGGCTGCGCGGGCTGCGCCCCGAACAGTTCAATCCCGCCCACCAGTTGCAGATCAGGGGAATACTTGGCAATGGCCCCGCAGCGAATGACAAACGCGCCGTTCGGGGTAATCTCCACCGCCGTCTCCGCGTTGCCGCCCAGGAAACCGGCGAACATATTCATCCCGCCGGGCTGGTTGCCGCCCATCCCCCCGGGGTTACGGCCGCCGGCGCCGCGGCCGCCCTGTCCGGCCGGCTGGTTCGGGTCAGGCTGCGCCAGCAGCACTGTGCCCAGCGCCAATGCCAGCAGAAGAACCGCGAGTCGTGTAATCATAGGGATACCTCCACGGATTGTCTTAATAGAGAGTACGCGTGGCCATGCCGTCGGGTTGCACTCCCAAGTTAAAAAGTTCTCCACCCTTGACAACGCCTCTCCCTTCCCGGCAAGATACCAGTTGGGTATTGTTCAGTGCAAATGGACATGCTCAGTAATGCGGTGACAGACTGCCAAGTACCCGGCAGGGATGAGCGATGGGAGCGATAGCGCCCACGCCTCCGTGCATTCAGGCGTTCTTGATACCCTTCGGTAATTCGTTGTCTGTCACCGGATTACCCCGTCACTGACATTTTCCTTAACGGGAGTTCGCATGATCGCAGTCGTGGATTATGGCATGGGCAACCTTCGCTCGGTAGTGAAGGGCTTTGAAAAGG
>JAKIYB010000387.1 GCA_022708765.1 Armatimonadota bacterium
CCGGTGGATGGTTATGAAAACCCGGATTGGCTCACCTATATCAAGGACACAGCGGGAAGCTGGTCGTTCATCACCCTGCTGGTGCCTTTCACCGGTGCTCAACCCAAGGTGTCCGTCCGCGAGCTCGACGTCGCCGCCGACGGTCGCATGCTCACTCCGTTCGAGGCATCGGCGCTGGCCATCACCATCAACGGCCGTGAAGACGTTTACGTAGACCAGCACATGCAGTGGAACCTCCCCTGGGAAGCCGGCGGCTGCACCGGACAGGGACGCATCTTCCACTCGCAGATGTGATGGTCGGTATCAAGGCCGCCGGTGATGGTGTAGCGTATGTCGGACATGGAGCTTATACGCAGGACTTCTGCTTCATACAATACGCCGCGACCTTTTTATACGCCGTCGCATACTGGTCCACCAACTCCTCGGTCTGCCCGAGAGACATGCTGAAATTCAGACAGGTTTTCAGCAGCATCTCCGCGTTCGGGCAAACGCCTTCGGCGTAGCGGTCGCCGATTTCCACGCCGGGGAGTGAATAGGGTAGGTGCGACGTGCCAAGCGTGGCTTGATTGGCGAAGATGTCGTTGAGATAGATGGGGAAGGGGATGTAGCCGCCGCCCGGGGCGCCTTCCGCGCGCACCGCTTCGGCGAACCAGTCGCGGGTGACACCCAGCTTCGCTTCGTCAATGCGCATCATGTAGAACCACGCGCTGGTCCGCCCACGCAGCGTCTCTACCGGCAGATGCAATCCCTCTACCCCCTGCATGGCGGCGTGGAAGCGGTCATACATCGCGCGATAGTGGACGACGATGCTTTCCAGCTTGTCCAACTGCGCCAGCGCTACCGCGCCCTGCAGTTCGGTCATGCGGTAGTTCATCGCCAGGAAGGGGGTGGTGCGGATGCGCAGCAGGCCGCTGCGGTCGTACCCTTTGTCAATGAGCAGCCGGCAGCGCGAAGCGAGGTGGTCATCGTTGGTGAGGATGAGCCCGGCGTCGCCGCAGGAGATGTGCTTGTATTCGTTAATGCTGAAGCAGGACAGCTCACCGAAGGTGCCAACTTTCTTACCGCTGAATTCCGCCAGATAGCTCTGCGCGCAGTCCTCGATGATCGCCAGCCCGTGCTTGTCGGCGATGGCGCGCATGGCGGCCATGTCGCAGGGTGTGCCCGCCATATGCACCGGCACTATCGCCTTCGTGCGCGGGGTGATGCGCGCTTCTACACTCGCCGGGTCCAGCAGGTGGGTGTCGGGATCCACGTCGGCGAAGATCGGCACCAGTTGACACCAGAGCATGCCCAGCACCGTACCCATGTCGGTGATGGGCGCGGTGATGATCTCGTCGCCCGGCTCCAGGTCCAGCGCCGCGACCGCCACATGAAGGGACGCCGTGCAGGAAGAGGTGGGGATGCAGTGCGCCACGCCGTGCATGTCGGCGAAGCGCGCGCAGAGTTCTTTCACCTTCTTGCCATGCGCATAAAACAGCGTGCCTTGCGCGAGCGCTTCTTTCAACTGCTCCAACTCGGCATCGCCGTAGCGGACGAAAGAGCGGGGGGACGCGGTGACGGCCTTAAGGCCGCCTAGCAGGGCGAGGGTATCAGCAGTCATGGAAAACCAGTCCTTTCGGTTGGTGGTGCCTTATTGTGACGCGGATTTACTTGAGAAGCAAGCGGTTTCGCGCGATATCGGCAGGAAAATCCACTGATTGGTGCTAACTTCTGAATATGGCGAATGTCGAAACATCGTGAAGACCTTCGCTATGAGAGGAAACGCCATGACCATCCGCCTGCTCTGCGGTCTCCTGCTGTCGGCGCTGCTGCTGCCCGCGCTGGCATTCGAGAAGACCATTACCCTGAAGATTATACCGGCCGGGGCTTCGCGCCTGATTTGGTGCAGTATGACGCGCGGCTGACCCGTGGTGAAATACAGAGGCTTCGCTTGTATGGCGCGGATGGCACACCGCTGCTGGTGCAGCTAATGCCGGGAGAGAAGAATGGCGGATCCAGGCTCTCCTTCGTGGCCGAACTCCCACCCAATGGCACGATGACATACAACCTGCGCGATGACGGTCAAGGCAAGCCGCCAGCATCGCCGGTGACCGTAACAAAAGACGGCAAGTCGCAGATTCTGGCGAATGGGTTGCTGGCGATGCGCGTGCCGGCCGAGACGGAGCAAACCTTTAAGCGGCCCGTGCCGGCGAAGTCGCTGCCCGCGCCAGTTTTAAATTTCCGCATCGGAGATGGCGCATGACTGGGCGGTGGCACGATGCTGGGTGACCGTCCGGTGAGCGCGTATCGCGTGACATTGATCGCGCGGGGATCCGTCTGTACCGAGATGCGTTACGAGCTTGATTTTGCCAACGGCGGGTATTATAGCGCGAGCATCCGCCTGGTGGATCGGGTTGAAACCCATGTGCTTACTCCTTCCGTATTGTACCGATAGAGCGGTCAGGAAGTAAAAGCACTAACTATCTTACACTCTCCTACTCGAGTGGTGATTACCACTGTTCCGGGTTGCGGAAGACCGGGGGTTGCTTGAGGTTTTCGAGGGTGAAGGTTTGGTGGCCGGCTTTGAGGGGGATGATGGTGTTGTAGGGGTTGAGGTGGGTGCAGAAGGTGGCGTCCGAGCCGGTGTAGCCGCCGGGGGTGTAGCTGATGCCGTCGATGGTGACGGCGGGCATGGTGTTGAGGCCAGCGGGCCTGCTGAGGTGGAGGAAGCGGGCGGGGCCTTCGGAGATGCCGACGACTTTGTCCTTGTGGACAGTAGGTCAGGTCGTAGGGACCGTCGGCGACTTCGGCGAGGGCGTCCTGGCAGCCGATGCGGGTGCCGTCCAGCATGACCAGGCGTGTGGTGCCTGCCTTGGCATCGACGAGGATGCCGCCGTGCTTGCCGGTGAAGACGACGCCGTCGGCGGCGTACTGCAGCGGCTGCGGGCTGTCGAACAGGTAGCCGCCGGGCGCATAACTGATGCCGTCGATGGTGTCGCCGATCAAACATCCCACTCCAGCAAGACATACGCAGGAGCCTGCGAGCAAGACCATAAAACTGTTTTATTGATGCAATGATACTCGCAAACAAGCCTCCCTCCTGAGGCTGCCAGGCGTTCGTTTACCTGTGATTTCCAGGTGTGCCAGAGATACGGGGCACCCGATTGCCAAGCCAGTTGCTTGGAGGTTGGATCAAGGCCGAGTCCGAGATGATACAATACGGTTACTACCTTCGGATCTAATACAGCATCCGCTACCGTTACGCCGGCCAGATAATGCTCCACGGCATGCTGTTGTTCGGCAGTCGATGGACAGATCAGTTGAGCACCCAGGTAGTGACTGAGCGCGAGGGCGTCATTGCGGGGGAGGAGCACGGGGAGCGCAAGATAGGCAGTATCGCCGAATGTTTCCGCATACGCGCGAAGTGCCTGCCTGCTTGGACTGGGATGTCCTGCGCGCCAGGCTGCCAACACCTCATACAGCACCGGACCGACTTGCGTAACATGCGCACAAGTATGCTTGTTGAGAACGGTCAGTGAAGGTATGCGTTCCGGCAGGGTCATGGCCGCCGGTGACAGATCACAAGAGAGCTCGATTAGTGGAATTGCTGCAAGCAGCTCCTGATTCGGAACCGTGAGCGAGATGCCGTGGATCGTCAACTGACGCAAGGGACACATCGCGAGTGGCATAAGATCCGTGACCAATGTATGATCACAGACGAGTTCCTCAAGGGGCAACTCCGCTAACGGCGTCAAGTCGGCAATCGCGTTCTCACTGCAATACAATCGACGAATGGGGCTCCCCTGTAGGAGGGAGAGATCGGTGAGCATGCATGCCGTACAGTCCAGAAATTCCAGCGGCATGTCGGCGATGGGGGTAAGATCGCTGATGGGATTACGATCACATGTCAGGTCGTTGAGTATACACTCCCGAAGGGGTTCAAGGCTTATAAGGTGGTTATCTGAGCAGTATACCCCCCGTAATGTCGTTGATCCACGTAATGGTGTAAGATCGGTAATACGATTTGCATTCACCACCAGGGATTCGAGCGGCATCCCCCGTAGCGGGGTCAGGTCTGTAATGGCATTCTGGCTACAGTAGAAGATGCGCAACGGCATACCATGAAGGGGCGTGAGATCCTGGATTTTATTTCCCCAGCAGAAAAGCGAGGTTAACGGCATACCGGTGAGCGGTGCGAGATCGGTGATGTCGTTGTCTTCACAGTGCAGGATGTGCAAAGGCATCCCCCGTAGAGGGGTCAGATCCGTCACCGCATTCCCTCTGCATGAGAGCAGTTGTAACGGCATGCCGCGCAATGAGGTCAGGTCGGTTAGACAATTATCTTGGCAATACAATGTGGTGAGCGGTAAGCCGTGGACGGCATCTAAACTGGTCAATTCGAGTGCCGATAGGTCTAAGGTCGTCATCGGTATCGAGGGCAGTGCTGATAACAGTGCAGGCAATGCCGACGTATTCGGTGTCGTCCGACACTGATCTAACAGCCGGTCGAGCACCAGTCGTAGAGAGTCATCGGGTTGGGGGAGGGCAGCCATGTCCCGCAGCACGGTTAGCGCATTGGCAACCTCTCCGGCGTCCGCGCGCAAAATGGCGAGATCACGCAAGGCCTGTCGGCGGAAGCGATGGGTGGGCACGGCACAGATGGCCGTAAGAGCCGTG
>JAKIYB010000388.1 GCA_022708765.1 Armatimonadota bacterium
CCCGCCGGGGGAGCACCTGGCCGGTCTGCTGGGCTTCGAGTTAGGGGTCGCCAACGGCATGACCAATGATCAGCAGATGGCCTATCTGAAACAGAAAGGCCGCGTTCGCTATTGCGAGCCGGAGATGATGCTGCAACTGCCGCAGGCGCCAATGGTGAAGATCTATGTTATGGGGCCGCCCCGCAATGAGAAGCTGTTGGGGCAGATGACCTGTAAACGCGAGCAGTATGCGCTGGATGAAGCGACCGCCTTCGGCGCCGCCGCCTGTACCGCCACCGGGCTCCTCGCGCTGGACGATCGCGAGCTGTTTGCGCGCAGTTGCCCCTTCACCGGCGAGAAGTCGACGATTCCCGTGGGCAAAGTCGAGGAGTCTCCCTGGTTCGCCACCTTCTTCAAACCCTACCTGACTGACAAGGCGTGGCAGCGACTCGGCGCCGATTGGCTGGGCACCGCCGAGCAGCTTGCGCTGCTGCGCGATACCTGGATGAACAATACCAGCCTGGTGCTGGCCATCGAATTGCCGGGCAGCGCCTCCCGGCCGGTGCTGCTCTTTGTGGGGGATGCCCAGTATGGCAACTGGATCTCCTGGCAGACGCTCACCTTCCCCGATGGCGCCACCGGCGTCGACCTCCTCCGCCGCACCGTCCTCTACAAGGTGGGGCATCATGGCAGCGAGAACGCCACGCTGCGCGAGAAGGGGCTGGAGCTGATGGACCACGCCAACCTGGTCGCGCTGCTGCCCGTCGATTCCACGTGGGCAAACGAGAAGAAACACTGGGAACATCCTGCCGACGCGCTGGAGGAGCGCCTGCGCACCGTCACCCAGGGCCGCCTGCTGCGCTCGGACCATCTCCCGCCCGCCAACCTGTCGCCGCAGTTCGCCCATGCTGTCTCGTATGAAGGCGATCTCTGGGTGCAATATGCCATCGCCGGTACGGATGGCGGCGCCGGCTCCGCACCGCCGGCAGCGAGTCCGGCTCCCTCGGCGTCGCTGGCGGCCACGCCGTTCGCCGCCACCCGCCTCTTCGACGCCCACTGCCACCTGTTCAACCTGCCGTATGCGCTGCGCGAGACGCTGAACATCGGGTGGGATGCCATCCGTCACCAATATAAGCGCGCCGGCGAGGAGGGCGACCTCGGATTGGCACCCCTGGCGCCGGAGAGTTCACTGCGCGACAAGTTGCGTGCGCTGGTCGCCATATTCAAAGCCGCCACGGATTCCTGCGAAGGCAACTTCCGCACGGAAAACGAAGCCTGGCGGAAGAGCATGCTCGCGCCGCAGCACTTCAGCCTGATGCCGCTGATGATGGATATCTACTACATCTTCCTGACGGAGCAGCAACCGGTCGATCACTTCCATCTGGCCCGCCCCGCGATGGATGAGGTGACCGCCTTCACGAGCTTCGCCCGGGAATTCGTTGCGGAACTGACTGAACAATCCCTTGCCGCGGCCGGTGACCTGGCGATGGACGCCGCCGCGCTACGCGACATCGTCAACCAGTGCATCGCCGAGGTGCAGGCGGAAGCGAGTGGCTTGTCGCTGCTGCCCGCCCGCCCGCGCATCGACTTCGCCGGCATGCCCGTCTCCTGGGGGTATCGGGAGCACATGGAAGACCTGCTGAAGCTGCAACAGCAGATGCCCACCCGCATCTTCCCCTTCATTGCCATCGACCCCCGCCGCCCCAATGTGCTGCGTTTCCTGCTGCATGGAAAAACCGATGACAAGCCCATCATCAGCAAGCGTGGGCCGTTCTACGGCGTGAAAGTGTATCCCCCACTGGGGTACTGCCCATACGACCCGAAGCTGATGGAGGTGTATGCCTGGTGCGTGGAGCACGACATCCCGGTCACCGCCCACTGCCAGTGGTTCTCCTTCGATAAGGCGTTCTTCAAACTGGCAGAACGCCCGAACAATACGACATTCTGGGCGCATCCCAGGCATTGGCGTCCGGTGTTGAAGGCCTATCCCGACTTGCGCCTGAACTTAGCGCATTTTGGGGGCAACAAACAGGTGCTCGCCTACGCCGGAGTCTACTTCCCCGAGCGTGAGCCGGCGGATGATGGCTCATGGACGAAAGAGATCATCTGGCTCATCGAGCGGTATGACAACGTCTATACCGACATCGGCGCCGGTTACGCGGATGGCATGACTGAGGCGATCGATAACATCCTGCAACGGCACCCGAAAGTCGCCGACCACCTGATGTTCGGCACCGATTACGTCATCTGCATGATGAACCTAGAACCCGGCGGGCTGCAAGGCCAACTGGACCAATACTTCACCCGCTACGCCCACCTGCCGTCAAGGCTACTGTACGAAAACGCGGCACAATTCATCGGGTAAAAACGGCGAAGTGATAAAAAGAGCCGTGGTCACGGCAACGCACTGCCTGACCATGGCTCTCATGACCACCAAATACAGGAAATGATTCGGGATACTTGTGCCGAGGGTAGCATTCTTCAGCTAATCAGGACGAATAGTACCTTAGGGGTGTGAACCGGCATGCAATTCTGACCCACTTTCGGGGGGAATCGGCGTCCAACCGTGACCCATCTGACAGATGGCGATTATAGGGAAGACCGCCAACACACGAGCGTGAGAACCATGGCTTGTCGGCCTTTGCGCTGTTCGTGGGTGGGGCACCGTTGGACGCTGGTGGTGGGTCAATCGTGCATGCCGGCTCACACGCTCATCGCCGGATCGAGCGGCCAGGTGAGCCCCGACGCGGCAAAGCGCTGGAGCACGTTCGTCACGCTGCCTTTGGCGATGCCCACCGACCGGGCTGTCGCTTCTCGGCTTAAGCCGTGGACAAAGTGGCACCGCTGCACCTCAAGGATATGGCGCATCATCAACCTCCGGTTCATCATCGTCCTCTCTTTGACTGAAAAAATCATCGAGAGTACGATTCGTCAGGAACACAGCAGGTGCTCCTTCCAGAGGCAGAAGGCAGAGACGGGAAACCTGTGGTCTCACCATGACCCTCGGTCATTTTCGTGAGATTCGTCGGTCACGTTGGTGAGATTCGTCGGTCATTTTGAATGAGACGGAGCGGTCACGTTGCGTGAGATTTTACAGTTTGGGAGTGGTGCGCGGATTGGTATGACGGGTGCTACTACAAGGATTCACCGACGCGCAACCCCACCGGCGTAGCAACGGGCACATCGCGGGTGTTGCGCGGCGGGTCTTGGTTGAACGATTACGGGCCTTGGGTTCCTCGTGTAGCCTATCGAAGCTACAACGATCCTACGAAGCAGTTCGCCAACGTCGGATTTCGGTGTGTTGTGCGCTTGGGTAGTGTCAAGATTCTTTCGCACTTTTTGTAGAGCATGAGCGCCGGATTGTCCTCCGAGCTACGTCCCCTCCTCCTCGGAATGGTCCGTATCCCAGAGCCGGTCCATGTTCAAATACCGTTTCGTCCCCCAGTCTTTACTCGCCAGATAGCGCAGCCGGGCGGTCACCAGCATCACCGCCGAGCGTCCATCGGGGAAACACCCCACCACCCGCGTGCGCCGGCGGATCTCCCGGTTCAGGCGCTCCAGCGGATTGTTCGTCCGCAGACTCCGCCAGTGCTCACTCGGGAACGCATAATACGCCAACGTATCGGCGATGCCCGCCTGCAGCACCTTCGCCGCCTTCTCCAGCTTCAGCTCCCGGAGTTTCATGGCCACCGCCTCCGCTTTCTGCAGCGCGGCCGCCCGGTCCTCCTGGGCATGGATGGCCTTCAGCATGGTCGCCACCTCGCGGCTCTTGCCCCGGGGCACCTGCCCCAGCACATTGCGGTAGAAGTGTACGACGCACCGCTGCCAGGCCGCCTGCGGGAACACCTCGCCGAGCGCCTCCACCAGCCCCAGGCAGCAGTCGGAGACCACCAGGCGGATGCCCTGCAGCCCCCGCGCCTTCATCCCGCGCAGGAAGGCCCGCCAACTCTCGGTGTCCTCCTTCATCCCCTCAGCGACCCCCAGGATCTCCCGGTAGCCGTCAGCGCTCACCCCCACCGCCACCAGCACCGCAACCGTCTGCACCTCGCCGCCCCAGCTCTTCTTCAGCCACAGGCCGTCCAGATAGACGTAGGCGTATTCCCCCGTCAGCGGACGCGCCAGCCACTCGTCGAGGCGCAAGTAGAGCTTCTGGTTCAAGTCGCTCACCGTGGAGGCACTGACCTTCGTGCCCCACAGCGCCTCGGTGATGTCCTCCACCCGGCGCACGCTCACCCCGGCGAGATACATCTCGATCAGCGCCTCTTCCACCGAGGCTTCCCGGCGCTGGTAGCGCTCGATGATCGCCGTCTCGAAGGTCAGTTGCCGGAGTTTGGGCACTTTCAGCGTCACTGCGCCTGCCCGGGTCTGCAGCTTCCGCGTGTAGTGGCCGGCCCGCGTGTCCTGGCGGGTCGCCGTCCGCTCGTACCGCCGGGCCTGGCACAGCGCATCCGCCTCCGCATCCAGCAACGGGTTGAGCGTCGCTTCCACCGCTCCGGTCACAATCTGATCGAGATGCGTCCGCAGTTCCTCCTCATTGACCGTCACCAGTCCCGTCTGGGCTTGACGCGTCGCATCGGTTGTCGTAGTGTTCATTGGGTGTAGTTCCTTTCGTGAGTCTGGTAAGTTGGCGCTTACACTCTACTCAGCGAAAGGGCTACACCGCAACCCCTC
>JAKIYB010000389.1 GCA_022708765.1 Armatimonadota bacterium
GCGTATCCTGATCTGTGGATTGGCGTGAATACACTTGACCTTGCTCCGCGCACCGTCTTCGCGCATCTCTCCGCCGACATACAGGGACTCTGGGTAGATAACGCGGGCATTGATGAACGGACCACCCGGCAGACAGTCGCCGATGCAGTCATTGACGCCCGCGAAGCCAGTGGTTGGACTGGACTCTACTTTGGCGGGGTGGCTTTTAAATACCAGCGTGCGGTTGAAGACGTGCGGCGTGCCGCCTACCTCGCCGGCTGTTACATGGACGTGGTGACCACCTCTGGTCCGGGCACCGGAAAGGCTGCGGAGGAAGAGAAAATCGGTGCAATGGCGACAGCGCTTCATCCTGTACCGCTGGCGATCGCAAGTGGTGTAACGCCCGAGAACGTCGAGGCTTATCTGCCGTGGGCAGATTGTTTCCTGGTTGCCACCGGCATTAGCCAATCGTTTTACGATCTTGATCCCGCGCGCACCGCGGCACTCGTACGACAGGTGCATGCCTATTTGCCAAAGACGCAGCTTGACCACATGGGAAAGGCTTATCTACCAGAAGATTGAGCAGATTATCAGGCGTGTTCCGTACGCTCCAGCACGGTTTGCTGCAGCACGGCGTCCAGTCGCGTGAAGTATTCCGAGTATCCCCCAACGCGAATAACCAGATCGCCATGGCGTTCCGGATGCGCGATGGCATCACGGAGCACCGCCTGATCCACGACATTGATCTGCAACTGCATGCCACCCAGCTCGAAATAGGTGCGGATGAGCGCCTTGACCCTCTCGCGCCCCTCGGACGTGGTGAAGAGGGTGGGGGAGAGGCGTAGATTCACCACCAGCGTGCCGGGAGCATCCGACTGATGCAAGCGCGTCACAGAGCACAGCATGGCGGTGGGGCCAGAGCGGTCGCGCCCCTGTACCGGTCCGGCGGAATCAGCCAGCGGATCACCCGCCCGGCGGCCATCAGGCAATGCGCCTACGGTGGCACCCGCCATACCGTAAGTGACGAACATGAGGGTACCAGCGAGGAACTTGCCGCCACGCCAGGGCGCGTATAGCTGCAGTTCGCGATAGATGTCGCCAGAGAGCCGTCGGGCGAGGGCATCTACCTCAGGGTAATCGTTGCCGAAGCGCGGGCAGCGCGCCAAACGAGCGCGGAGCGCCTCATATCCAGTGAAATCCATACGTAAAGCCTGAAGCAGATCACCAAGCAAGATCTCACCGGTGTCATAGACCACCTCGCGCAGCGCGGCCAGAGCATCCACCACATTGCTCAGCCCACCGATGTTGATAATGCTCCAGTTATAGCGCGCGCCGCCATCCTGAAAATTTTTCCCGCGGGCGATACAATCATCGGTGAAGAGGGTGCGGAGGAGCTGCGGAGCATGCATCGCCCGCCAGCGTTGCTGTCGGTTCACAAACTCCACCATGCCGCGGATGTGCGCGCGATAGGCCCAACGGAAGGCCGCATATACGTCATCAAAGGACGCATCGGCAGGAAAGTCACCTTGCAGCGCCTCGTCGAGGATCTTCGCCACGTTCAGGTCGTAGTCCAGTGATCCGACATTAGACGCTCCCTGTATCATCAATTCGGTGCAGCCGCCGAAAGCGTAGTCGCGGGCATCTTCGGTGGAGAGACCGAGATGCGCCGCGTCCATGGCGCGCAGGAAGTTGTCTTCGCTGTAGAGCGCCGGCAGGCCGTTACCAGTGCGGATGGTTTCCAGCGCGGCATCCCATACATCTTCAGGGGTGTCGTCGCGCAGGCGCAGCGCCAGGTTGGGCCGGCGCATGCCATGTGCTGCTTCCAGGCAGAGGCGGGTGAACTCGTTGGAGGCTTCTCGACCATCGGGCGTAGAGCCGCCCAGTGAGACATTCCAGCCATTCGCGTGATCCATCAGTTCCCATAGTTCGCGCAGCATCGCGCTCGCTTCATCGGATGTAATCACGCCTGCTTCGATGTCACGCTGATAGAAAGGCCAGAGGAACTGATCGATGCGTCCCAGGCTGTCGCAGCCATCGAGGACGTAAATGAAAGTAGTGGTTGTCATTGCCGCGCGAAAGGAACTGGCTGGATATGACAGCCCATTCAGGAAATGTGCAGCCAGAAAGCAGCGGCGCTCCTCGGAAAATGGATCGGCAAACGATAGTTCTCTAAGATAATTACCCATCCGTCGCGCAAAGACGCTGATCGCGTCGAGCACGATGGTCAGTCCGTGGTAGAGTGCTTGCGCGTCGTCTGCGGTGTTGCGCTCTGCGGCATCGTTAATCCGAGTCCAGTAGCCATCCAAGCCCTCCTTGAGGATACGGCAATATTGCACCGTGCTGTGTGTCCAGCCGGCGCCGGCAAGGCCATGGCCGGGATCGTCCAGCCGCTGTACGTCACGCAGGTATTCAGTGAAGAAGGCATCCATCCGCGTGTAGGCTTCCCGCAGATCAGAGTCAGTGGTGGCGGCAATGATAGCCTGACGTTCATGCGATAAGCGGATCGAAGGCGCGACGTAGTGCCAGTGCATGACAGCCTGGGGTGCGGCCCAGGCGAGTGGGGCAAGAGGATAGAGGCGTTCGCCGGTGTAGGCGGGCAGCGGCATGCGTGACATCGCGCTGTGCATCCCCTGAGCCATGCGTTCGGTCAGCGTGTTTCTCCCGCCGGTAAAAAAACCTGCGGCGAACCAGTCGCCAGCTTTCGCCAGCGCGTTACACTGTGCGATGGTGAAGGTCGGCACCGTCATTGAGGGTGTCAGGACGCCTGTCATCGCTGTTATTGTACGGCATGCGGTGGGAGCGCTCAAGGGGATGCGCTTCGTTCATCGGAAAATGATATAATATCACTACACTGTCATTCCGGCTCCCTGCCGGGCCTGTGAGGCTCCCATGAACGTGCTGGTGCTGCTTCTTATCAGCGGGGTAATCTTTCTCATTGCCGCGCGATTGTATGGCCGCCTTGTGGCGCGCTGGATCGGCGAAGATGTCAACCGCTCAACCCCCGCGACGACGATGACCGATGGACGTGATTACGTGCCGACGAATCCCAATGTGGTCTTCGCCCATCATTTCTCCGCTATTGCCGGCGCTGGGCCGATTGTGGGCCCAACGATGGCAATCCTCTACGGCGTGCTGCCAGTGTGGTTATGGATCGTCGTCGGCGGGGTGCTTATCGGCGCAGTGCATGACTTCACCACCTTGTTCATCAGCCTGCGCGAACGAGGTCGCTCGATGGCGGAAATCGCGCGTACTACCCTCGGTGACCGGGGTTTCCTGCTCTTCATCTGCTTTGCGACGGTGATGATCATTCTGGTCACCTCCGCGTTCCTGGCGATGACTGCCACCGCGTTGACCAGCTTTGTGCCGCTTGCGCTACTTAAACTGCGGCGGTATCGCCTCGACTTCGGTCATCATCATGACTCTCTGCGCGCCGATTATTGGTTGGATGCTTTTCAGAAAGAAACTGACGCCGTGGGTTGGATATCCACTGGCGATGCTTATTTGCCTGGTATCCATCTGGGTTGGGATACATTGGCCGATCACCCTTGAACCAAAAGTGTGGATGATCATCATGACCTTCTACGTGTTGCTCGCTGCCGGACTGCCGGTCTGGCTGGTGCTGCAGCCGCGCGACTTTATCAATGTGCAGGTACTGTATGCAGGCATTCTGGCCATGGTCGCCGGACTAGTTATCGGTGGGGGACAAAACCTGAAGGTGACATTTCCGCCAACAGCAATAGCCGAGGGAACAGCGAATCTGGGCTTGATTTGGCCGATGCTTTTCATCACCGTCGCCTGTGGGGCGATTTCAGGCTTTCACGCGCTAGTCGCCACCGGCACAACTGCCAAACAGGTAGCGAAAGAAGGCCATGCCCGCACCATCGGTTTCAACGGCATGCTGCTTGAGTCACTTGTCGCGGTGGGCGTATTGCTCGTTGTCGGCTCTATGCTGACACAGGAGCAGTATATGGCCTTTGTGTGGCCAGCAGCGCCAGGTATCAGCAATCCTATCGCCGCTTTCGCCGTATCGCTGGGGACGCTACTCGACCACACGCTGCACGTACCGGCGGCCTTCGGCACCATCTTCGGTATTCTGCTTATCGAGGGCTTCGTCGTCACCACGCTGGACGTCGCCGTGCGGTTGAATCGCTACCTTTTTGAAGAGATGTGGGGATTGCTCTTCAAGGGCAAAGTGCCGGCGCTGTTACGGCTGCCATGGTTCAATTCCACGCTGGCGGCGGCGCTGATGTTGCTTTTCGCCTGGTACAACGCCTTCAAAGCACTCTGGCCGCTCTTCGCCACCGGTAACCAGATGCTGGCAGCGCTGTCGCTCATCGCCGTCTCTGCCTGGTTGCTCACGCGCAAGCGTCAAGCGTGGTTCACCCTAATCCCCGCCGGTTTCATGATCTTGACCACCATCGCCTCGCTACTTATCCAATTGAAGAATTACCTGGGGGTGCTCTTCGCTGCACCTGGCGCATTTTTCGCTCCCGCGCTGCGCGGCACGCTGCTTCTCTGCGTCACTGACTTATTGTTGTTGGGCTTATCCCTCAGCATGGTCGCGCTGGCGATCCATGCGATCAACCAATTCCGCGCGACGGCAGACGCCGCCCCGCCGCCGGCGCCAACGCTGGCGGGATAGGAACGCTCCACAGTGC
>JAKIYB010000038.1 GCA_022708765.1 Armatimonadota bacterium
GGTCGGACATGATCCGTTATCTTCGGGGGGATCGAACCTTGGCCCCACCAGTCAGGCGCTACGCGATCGGGTAGCCGATGATGTGGCGCGCGTGCGTATGGATAATCCCGACGTGACCGCAGTGCCGGCAGACATGGTAACCACCTCGGCCAGCGGCCTGGATCCTGACATCACCCCGGCGTCCGCCCATGCCCAGGTGGCACGAGTTGCCCGCGCGCGTGGCGTGCCGGCGGCAGACATCCGGTCGCAGGTGGATCGACTCATTACCGGGCGGCAATTCGGGTTCCTCGGCGAACCGCGCGTGAATGTGCTACACTTAAATCTGGCACTGGATGCGGCATACGGAACAACCAAACGATGACTGATGAATCGTCACTTCAACACGACTTCCGCAAGCGCGGCCAGCACAAAATCTTCCTCGGCTACGCGCCAGGCGTCGGGAAGACCTACACCATGCTCGCTGAAGCGCATCGCCGCGTGCGCCGGGGCGAGGATGTGGTCGTCGGCATCGTCGAAACGCATGGGCGTACCGAAGTCGCGAAACTGACCGAAGGACTGGAGCAGATTCCCCGCAAGCAACTCGACTACCGGGGCAGCACCTTCGAGGAGATGGATACCGCCGCCGTGATCGCGCGCAAACCGCAATGGGTGCTGGTAGACGAGTTGGCGCATACCAATATCCCCGGCACCCGGCATGCCAAGCGATGGCAGAGCGTGCTGGAAATCCTTGACGCTGGCATCAATGTCATCTCTACGGTGAACGTACAGCACTTCGAGAGCCTGAACGATACGGTCTTCGAAATCACGGGCGTGCGCGTGCGCGAGACGCTGCCTGACTCAGTCATTGACGACGCCGACGAAGTGGTACTGGTAGACCTCACCCCCTCGGCATTGCTCAACCGCCTGAAGCGCGGCGATGTGTATGCGCTGGCCAAGGTGCCGACCGCACTGCAGCACTTCTTTCGCCCCGGCAACCTGGCCGCCTTGCGCGAGTTGGCACTGCGGAAGACGGCTGAAGAAGTTGACGAGCAACTGCGTGCCTACATGGAAGAGCAACGTATCGAAGACGCCTGGCGCACACAGGAGCGCGTCGTCGTCTGCGTCACCCCCTCGGTGAAGGCCACCCGGCTTATCCGGCGCGGCTACCAGGTCGCCCGGCGGCAAGGTGGCGTCTTTTGGGTCGTATTCGTGCGCACCCCCGGTGCCATGCAACCGCTGCGCGAAGAGGAAATCCTGCAGGAACTGCATGAACTGACCCGTAATCTGGGCGGGGAGATGGTCGAGTTGGAAGACGACTCCATCACCGAGGCCATCGTCCGCTTCGCCCGCGAGCATCAGGCGACTTCTATCGTCATGGGCCAATCGGTGCGCAGCCGCCTCGAAGAGATCCTGCGCGGTTCCATCATCACTCGCATCATGCGCGAAACCAAGCATCTGGATGTGCTAGTCGTGGCGGATCCTGCCGGCCAAAGTATTGTTTACTGGCAGTGCAACCCGTTCTCCAGTACCTTCTTCACCGTCGCCGCATACCACTTGCCACCGTTTTTCCCGGCGATCCCTTCGGCGTTGAGCATCGCGGCAATCGCCCGCAGGCTGGCGCCGGCGTCATACATCTCGCGGATGCGAGCGATGAGTGCCTGCTCCTCGGGATCGGAGATGAGGCGGTCGCCCTCGCGCTGGTAGCCCAACGGCGTCGGGCTGTAGACCTGCAGGTGGGCTTTCTTGTGCTGCAAGGCGGCGGCGGTGCGCTCGGCAATCAACGAGCGTTCAAGTTCGGCCATGCCGGCGATCACGGTTAAGAGCATCCGGCCCATCGGGCTGGCGGTATTCACCATCTGGCCACCCAGGTCGAGGATGTGCAGCGTCACGTTCGCCTTGTCCCATTCGCGGGTCTGGCGCAAGGCGTCCTCGGCGTCACGGAAGAGCCGGTCGAGCTTCAGCGCCAGGATGTGCTGCACCTGTCCGGCACGGACCAGCTTCATCAGCTCTTTGCCACAGGGGCGGTGGCTGATCGGGGTGCGGCCGGACACACCTTCCTCACGCAGGTGGGCGATCACCTGCAGGCCGGCCATGGTGGCGTACGCGCGCAGGCGCTCCTCCTGGGCGTCCAGCGAAACGCCGTTTTCGGACTGCTCCAGCGTCGAAACGCGGCAGTAGAGGACACAATGGATCATGGGAAAGCTCCTTTCGGGGTGAATGTGTATACGATGGTGTAGCCGACAGGTCGGCGAAAACGCGTCCTTATATAGGGAACGAAACCGTA
Organism: Armatimonadota bacterium; assembly: GCA_022708765.1. Lineage (GTDB taxonomy): Bacteria > Armatimonadota > Hebobacteria > CAIYQO01 > CAIYQO01 > JAKIYB01. The sequence continues at coordinate 2,264 of JAKIYB010000038.1, forward strand.
GCCAACCGTCCCGTTGGCTACGCTGAGGGTGTCCGGGCGGCGTCCCCCGCACCGGTGCCGGGGACCAGCCGCGGGCGCGCACGCCAGCCGCCTTGTTCGGTCGGGGGCTGGTGCGCCCACAGGCAGAGGGTCGTGAGGGTGGACTGGCGATCCCCGGCGATACCCCGCCCCCACATGTGCGTGGGATGGGTGCGCCGGTGGGTGCCGGAAGGGTCACGCGACACGGCCGGGAGGGTTGTCTCCGGCCGCATCACGTGGGGTATCGAGAGGGCACACCGGATGGTGCGCGTGCGGCGAAAAACCTCGCAAAACCGTCAGGGGGAGGGGCAGGTACTGGGTCAGTACCGGGGTAGCGATCCCGGTCGCGTGCTGGGGGAACGCCCCTCCCCCGACGCAGTTCAGCACCGGGAGAGACCCGGTGATGTGCACAGGCGAGGACAGGCACAGGATGGGGGGAGGCTCCCCCCTCGGCCGAGCTAGGCGGCTGGCGTGCGCGCCCGCGGCTGGTCTTTTCGGAAGAAAAACACGACGCCGAAGGCGTGGATACAGAAGGGTGCCTGCCCAGCACGTGAGCAGACACCATGACATCGCGCATCATACACCAGCACAAGTCACCGTGTCGGCGTTACCTCCTCGTGCCAGTAGTCCAGGAACGATTGTGGTACCTGCCACCGTATTGCCGTTCTGGCCGTGTCCGGCAACTCCATGCCGGATTCCTCATCCACGGCCATCGCTTCGCTCTCCCACTGCTTCGTGCGTGGGTTGAAACGGAACAGCAAGCTCATTCCACTTACGTCCGCGCCGTCACCCGCTTCCGCACTGAGATAGATCGCGCCATAATAGATGCCGAGGAACTCGTGGATGCGCGTCTGGGTCACCTGCCCCCCCATCTCCGCGCCTGCGTCCTGGAGCGAGGCGTAGAAGGCATCGCGCGTGTCGGGCAGCGGGGTCATCGCCACCGGCAGGCGGAACCGCATCGGCGAATCCGAAGCCAGATCATGTACCCAGGCCAGCGATTGCAGGTGTCCCGGGACCGGCAGCATCTTCGTCGCCTTCGTGCCATCCGCCTGCATGACGTATAATGCCGACTGCTCCCCTTGACGCTGCAGATACGCAATATACTGGCCGTCAGGGCTGTATGTCGGACACCAGGCGTCTTTGGCGAGTTGCTGCTCAGCGCCCTGTCCATCGACGCGAATGCGGTAGATTGCGCGCTCACTCGCACGGTGGAACACGAGCATGTCCCCCTGCGGATTGAACGACGGATGCTCGCCACGGGTCAGTTCCCGCACGACGCGCGTTTCCATGTCGGCCAGGCAGATGGTCGGATCAGCGGTGCCGCGCCGTTTCAAAAACAGCAGATAGTGGTTCGTGGGACTGAATTGCGGGTCGGTGTTCGCCACCCAGCCCGAGACGTACGGAGATGAGCGCAACTGTGGACTGCTGTGCTCGGTCCCGGCATTCCCATCTTTCGTCACTTCATAGAGACGCCCGGCCAGCACGGTAAAGACATCCGTCTTCCCGTAGCGGGTGATGGCGACTGCTTGCTCGTTGCCACGGGAATCGATGGCCGGCACGCCGTACTGTCGCACCTCGGCTGGTTCACCCCACCCGTGCCAATCCACCTCCGTGTCGAAATACATCATCTCGGCGCCATCCGGGGCGAGCAACAGATCGGCGTGGACGGGTGGCAAGAGGAATCCACGCGGTGACGGCGCTTGCGTGTCCGTCGTCACCGTAAAGGCCACCGCGGTGCGACTGGTGATCGCCCGCACGTCGCAGCCATGCTTGACGTACTGTGCCAACGCGCGTCCATTCGCCGGCATGCCATAGATGGCCCAGGTGCGCTGCCCTGTCAGTTCGTCCTCCGTCTCCATGGCGCAAACCAATTGGCCGGGCAAGGTCGCGAGATCAATTCGCGGCCAGCACAGCCAGGCGGTGACGCCGCCTCCGGCTAGCAGCAGGCCCACGATCACGAGGATGATCCATCGCCGGTGTTTCGGTGGCTGGACCGGCTCCGCGATCACGCCATCAGCTTCCTGGACCGGAACTGCGTCGTGCGGGGTGTCCTGCGGGGGCAGTTGCGGGTCATTGCACATCGAGCACCTCCTGATTATCAGGGTTCACATAAAACAGCATCTGTTGCTGCTGTGTACGGCCATTATCGCGCGTTTGAGTCGCCTGCACCGTGACGTCATACCGGTCGGTTGTGATGCCATCGGCATCTACCTCGCTGGCGAGTTGTTTGATGGCGATCACCTCCATCAAACCATTGCCCTGTTGCGCGACTACGGCGCAGATATTCTTCTCGGCCTGCGTCCGTGGGTGAAACTTGCCACAGCCCGCCAGCAGCAGGCTGCAGAGGAGCACCAGCAGTGCTCCGACGCCATACCATCTAGACATCGTATCTCCTTTCCTGCACCGGGATTGACGGCTCCCGGCCGGCCAGTTCGTGCGCACTTGCCCGGCGTTGGCCCGTCGGGTACAATGGCGGTAATGGACCTGACCCGTCGTGCGCGTGAATTGAAAGCGGTGCAGACGCTGCTGCGTGACCTCCGCCAGGAAGCGGGGTTGACGCAGTGGGATCTCGCCGCGCGCCTGCAAATGCCGCAATCGTTCGTCTCGAAATTCGAGGCGGGCACCCGCCGGCTCGACATCTGCGAGTTACGGCGGGTACTTGACGCCCTCGACGTGACGCTCGACACCTTCCTCCTGCGGCTTGACGCCCGGCTGCGGGATTAGCGCCCCAGCGCCGTCACCCGCGCCACCAGCCGCCCCAGATCGTCCCCTTTGCTGAAATGCGCATCGGCGCCACAGGCTTCGGCGAGAGCTTCGATATCGGGCCGCGCGCTCATCAGCACGCTGGCCCACCCCGCGCCCGTCGCCTGTCCCGCGCGGATGAGCGCGTCTCCGGTGCCATCGGGAAGCTGGAAATCCGTGAGCACCACGTCGTAGTGCCCGCCCACACACTGCGCCTGCGCTGCCGCCAGCGTGGGGGCCAGCGTCACCACGCATCCGGCGACGGTCAGCACCAGACTGAAGAGGTCGGCGAGATCGGCATCGTCCTCCACCAGCAGCACGCGGATGGGTGGCATCGGCACCGCACCAGTGCTGGCCTCCGCCCCGTAGCCCGGTTCCCGCTCGCGCACCTCGTTGCCAAAGGCCGTCCATCCGGTCCGTTGCTGACGCGCAAAGAGTTCCAGGTACGGCCCATCGAACATGCCTTCGATGAGCGCATAGATGTCCGCCGGTTTCTCGGAATGGCGCCCCTTCGCGGCGGTGAGCACTGAGACGGGCAGCGTGCCGGCCTTCGGCAGGCAGGAGCCTTTCACCCCGATGAGCAGCAGTTCGTGCTGCCCACGCACATAGAAGGCGAGTTTGCCATACGTCGGCCGGTCCTTCACCCAGGCGAGGTTCGTCACATAGCGAAAGCCCCAGGCGTCCAGCACCTGCAAGGCGTCGGGGAGCAGTGGATTCGTCGCCCAGAGGAAGCACACGCCATTGCTGGTGGTATAGTCGGCCACCGGCAACGCGCAAAGCACCGCCGTCCCCATGGTCGGGTAGTGGTCCGCCGCGGCGCCGCGCAACCGGGCGTTGCTATACTCCCAGGGCGGGTCGGCATAAATCACGGGGAAGCGCCCGGTGATGACTTCCTGCAGCGTGAGGGCGCGTTTGCCGTGATGCGCGAGCTGGCGGACGGCCTCGCGCACGGTCTGCGCCGTGCCGTCGAGGAGCACGGTCGCCACCTGCCGCTGCAACGGCGGATCGCTGATGCGTGCCAGCGCCGTCATCTCGTGCGCGTGATCGAGCAGCGGTGTATCGCGCAGCAGCGCACGGACCTCCGGGGTCAAGCCTACCAGCGCATCAAAGGCGGGGGCGTCGCCCTTGCCGATCAGGTTGGTGCGGATGGGATAGACCGTGCCCGCCCGCGCGGCCAACCGCGTCATCTGCGGATCGTCCGCAGATACTGCCGCCCGGACTTTGCGCACGAGCCCTTCATCGACGCCACAACGACGGGCAATCTCGCGGTTGCTCCACTGCCGCCACTGCGGATCGTCGAGCAGCAACTGCACCGCCCGCCGCTTGTCGGCATTACTGCGGCGCAAACCATGCCGGGCATTCGCCCCCACCGCGTAGAGGACGGCGTCGCGCCGGGTGCCGGGGTGAATCGTGGCCGAGATCGTCGTCTTCCCGAGTTGAATTGCGGCATAGACGCGGTGAAAGCCGTCCGCGAGCCAGAGTGCCTCTCCGTCGCGGAAGACGATGACGGGTGGGAAGACGGCACCGCCTTGCATGGCGGCCGCATACTCATCGACCACAAGCGTGGCAATGGCGACGCGCGCCTGCGTCCCGCCGTCGAGTCGCAGAGTGTCGAGCGCCACCGTCCACACGGGAGCGATGCCCTCCCGGCAGCAGACGGGCTGCACGTCCTCCATCGGGGCGTGCGTATACTGTGTATCCATGGTGGTATGCTCCTTAGGAGCCATCCGCCCGTCCTCGCCGCCGCATATGCGGGTGCTGACTATCTTATATCCAGATATGGGATATTGTGGCGCAAACTCGCCCGCCGGTCAACCGGTTGGACGGGTTGGGTGGCGTAAATCGCACACGCGGGGCAGGACGGGGGATGGCGGGTCGGGTGCCAGCCGGATGCCGGCACGATTGACGAGTCGGACGCGTCGGCTTACTGGCTGGCGTCGAGGGTGCGCAGGTGGCGGCGAATGGCCGTCAACATGCTGAGGATGTAGATGTGGTTGCCGGTTGGCCGTGTCATGCTGAAGTTACTGGCAACGCCGCAGAGCAGTTCGAGGAACAGGTCGGCGATGCTCCAGTAGTCGATGCGTACGCCTTCCAGGTGGGGCAGCAGGTCCACCTCGTCGGCTTCCAGCACTTCGGCAGACAGCACGACATGCGGATCATCCGCCACCACGAGAATCGTGAAGCACACGGAGGTATCCTCCCATTTCAGGTCGGTGACCAGTTGGGCGAGTTCATTATCGAGCGTCAACATCATCTCGAACCTCCAGTTCGTGTTCACGAATCGTCGCCTGCAGCACGGCAATGGCGGCGCTGCGATATTCTGTCGGCCAGTATTGGCCGCAGGTATATACCCACTCGGTTCCATTCCAGGTAAGCCGTCCGCTGTACGCCCACTGGCTGGCGGCGATGATCTGGGCATCAGTCACGGTATAGTGGTCGGCAATGCGCAACAATTCGCAGATGGCGTGCCACTGGCGGGTAATCTGGCTGGCTTCGCTGCGGTAACTCGGCCAGGAGCCGTAATTTCGCCAGTCGAGTCCTGGATTTTGGGCGGCAAAATCCACGAGCGCACAGAGCGCGGGATGGGTGGCAGGCGTGAAATGCGTGTAGCGCAATGTCTGCTGGGCACGTTTACGCATGGTTCTGATCCTCCTTCAAATAGCGGTCGCGGAAACAGCGGTTGAACGAAAAGCCGCTGCGCTCGTCCATGCGGCGGGCGGCATGACGGGCACGCGCGTCAAAATCAACCAGCGAGGTCAGGAAGCGCGACGGCTGGCCGTTGAGTTCGATGAAGTAGCTGCCGTTTGCGGTCCAGACGCGCCGGCCATCCGCGAAGGCGGGGATACCGGCCAACTCTAGCCGCTCCATCTCTCGGCGCATCCCGATCACCACGGTATCGGGGAAACGGGAGAGACAGTCGATGTGTACCAGGCGTGGATCGCCGTAGAGGCTGCGGGCATCCTGTACCACCTCCAAGCCGGGAAGCAATAATGTGCGGTTGCTCATAACACACCTCGCTCTTTCAAGCTCACGAACTGCCCGTCGCCGACGATGATGTGATCGATGAGCGGAATGCCGATCAACTCACCGACCTCCTTCAACCGGACGCTGATGGCGATGTCCTCGCGGGATTGCTCGGGTGTGCCCGAGGGGTGGCAGTGCCCGAGAATAATCGCGGCCGCCCCGGCAAGGATGGCAGCGCGGTACGTTTCACGGGGATGCAGCAGCGAGGCGTTCAAGGTGCCGACGCTCACCTCGTGGATGCCGATGGCAGCATTCCGGGTGTTGAGGAAGATCGCGATTACCACTTCGCGGTCGCGGTCTTCAAGCTGGTCGCGCAACAATTCGTAGGCGTGCTGCGGCGAGGTGATCGTCTTCACCGGCGAGGCATGTGTGCCTTCGCGGACGAGGGCAACACGATAACGGGGTATTCGATACACTGGTTCCTCCTTCAGAAACGAAAAAGCCGCCAGGAGATGTCCCTGACGGCCGGTAACGAAATGGTGTTGGAAGGGTCATGCCGGGATGGCTATCGGCGCATCCTCGACTGGCAACGGCGCTAGGACGCACTGGGCAACATCGCCCGAAGCGTCCACGTCGCTTGTGTCGTTAGCGATGAGCTGGATGTGGCGGTCGCAGACTTCCTCGCCGCCGTCACCGCAGAGCCAACCGCTCTGTAACGCGGCGCCGCAGATGCCGCAGATGCCTGGCTCCTGCCCGGCGAATTCGTCGACTTCAAACTGCACCCAGTGCAGCCCGTCATCATCCACGCCCGCGAGTTTGGCGATGCCTTCCACGTCGTGCAGGCGGATGACGCGCGTCTCCTCAGCTTCCGGCTGTGGCGGTTGCAGCCAGCTTGGGATCGGGTCTTCGAAGCCAAGCGTCCGCGGCATGGCGATGCCGTAAAAGCCCGTCAAATTTCCGATGCGGATGCTGGCCGGGCTGTTTGTGCCGTGAAATGCCAGGTCGATGTTCGGCGCGACACCCATTGTTTTCGCGAAGGCGGCGAACTTCGCCAACAGCGAGAGATCGTAGGCCATACGCGCGGTCGGCGTAATCGGCGTGTCGAGCGCGAGCACGCGCTGGTATTGTGGAAACTCCGACGCCAGCCGGCCGGGCAGCGTGAGCGACAGGCCGGAAGCGGCGGTGATGGTCACCTGCTCATCGTCAAGCGTGACTGTCACCGGGAACTTCTTCTCTTTGAGCACCGGCGTCATCTGCGCCAGGGGCAGCACCAGGCTGGTCGGTTCAGCGCACGCGATGTCCAGGTGATGCCCGAGAATCGGCGTCAGGTGGAGCAGACCGAGCGTGTGCGTGTCGGTGCTGACCAGCCGGACAGCCTCGGGGCTGACTTCCACCAGCACATCCCACAGGATGGAATGAGCATTGAAGTTCCGATTGGTCGAGGTGAAAGCGAGCATTGCCTCCAAGCAGCTAGCGTCAATAGTGAATGTGGCCGTCATGGGGTGCCTTTCTGCGCGTGCAATACCATGCGCGCCCCGGTCAACATGGCCAAAAGCTGGCCACCAAACAGCAACGCCGCCCTGCGGCGGCGAAAGGATGGAATGGGTGACGCCCGGCACTACCAGAGATCGAACAGTGCTTCCGGGTCGTCGGTCGCATCCAGCGCCGAGGTCATGAGCGTGTCCAGGTGCGGCCGATCCTGGCTGGCGCGCTTACCCGTACCGTGGCAGACCGGACACGGCTCGGGGGTGCAGTCGGGGCACACGGCGCGTTTGCGCAGCGCCCAGCCGTCACGGCACTCGAAGCGTTCGGCGTCGGGGAACGGTGCCCAGGTGGGGTCGGCGATGGTCCGGCCGCGCGGCGTCTCCGGGGTGACGCTCCCCTGCACGAGCCAGCGCTCCTCCCCGCGCAGCAACGTCACAAGCGTGATGGTGTGGTAGCCGAAGCAGGTTGGGCAGGCGCCCATCGGCGTACGCAGGCGTCCGGTGCCCCGACATGCGAGACACGCCTCACCGAAGTGGCAGCAGGGGCAGCCCTCGCCGGCGAGGATGCGCCGACCTTCGGCAGGGGATACATCGCCGTGCTTCAGCCCGTAATAATCCCACGGTTCGTTGCACACGGCACAGTAGACATCACTCATGGATTCAACTCCTTTCGGAACACAATGGAGCATGATCGCTCCAGTAGCACCAGGGTTAGCGTATGGTGCTGTCCAATGACGGCAGCGCCTCGATCAGGTGGGCAAAGGCGTCCGCGAGCTGGCGTTCCCGCGCAGCAAGGATACGCGCAGCGGTGCGGTCAGCCGGCGTCCGCGTGGCACGCGCGCACTGCTGCTGTCGCTGGGTGAGGTACTGCTCCACCTCGGCGGTATCGAGCAGCAGGTCGCGGCCTTGCGGGGTGTGGATCGCCGCCAGCAGGTAGTGGTGTAGGTCGGTCCAGCGGGTGATGCCGTGGCGACGGCAGCGCTGTTCGACAGTGAAGAGAAGCGCATGGCGGCGCTCGCGCAGTTCGGCGTAGGCGTTCACAGGTGGTTCCTCCTCCGCGTGGTTGGGATGCTATGCGCGGCCCAGCAGCAGTGTTAGGAGTAGATGCCGGCCGCAATCTTTCGCGCCCATACCATGTCATCCGGGGCATGGCTGGCGACGTCGGCCAGGATGTCGGCGATGATGCGCGGCAGCAGATGCACGGTGCCGTGCTGCTCCGCGAAAACTACGCTCTTTTCGATGGACGCGAGCTTGTAGGCGAGAATGGCCGCGCGTCGAACGGCCGCTTCGTGTTCAGGGGTCATGTCAAGCTCCTTTTCAACGGGCTACGCGGCCATCCAGCATGCGAAGGGCCAGGTCATAAAGATCGGCTGTACGCACCGGCTCGTCATCGAGCCTGGCGCGGATGATCGCCAGCACGGCGGCATCTTCGTCGGTCAGGCACCGGATACGACGGCGCGGGGGTGTCGTCGGCAGCGGATGCTGCGAGGTCGTGGTTGCCATGGGGTTCCTCTCTTCGCGTGGGGTGACGGCATGCGCGTCCCGCCGTGGTGGTCTCCACCAAACACAAAAACGCCCGGCATGATACCGAGCGTCAACAGAAAAGGTGAAGCTGGAGCTACTTGCCGTAGCTACGCCCGTGGATTGCCTCCATCTCCGCCAACTGAGACAAGCCGTCCGGGATAGGCTGACTGCGGTAAACCAGCTCGGTGAAGAGCAGCAGCGCGGGGCAGTGCTCCATGAGGTATTGCCGGGCACCGCGGAGATTCGCCTCAAGCCCAAGGGCCGTATGCCCGCGCTCAGCGTCAAGCTGCATCAGCATCAGGATGCTTGTCAGGCGCAGCAGGTGCCCGAAGATGCGGTGTTCCTGTTCGGTCGTTATCATGGGTCCTCCGTTCAGAGTGTGGCGCCGTAGCGGGCAGCAAGCTGCTGGTAGAGCCGCCGACTGGCGCGGGTCTCGCAATCAAGGTCAATACTGTGCTTACGGGCATACCGCTGCACCCGGCTGAGTAGCCGATATCCGCGCGACCATTGGCCGCTGTGATGCTCGTAGGCCAGGGTGTAGAGCGCGCGGATGAGATCGGGGTCGCAGGGGTAGCTGATCGGCTCGAAGTAGCCGGGGTCTGCCACCCGCTTACCGATGTGGGCGTCCAACCATGTCTGCGCCTTGGTGATGTGTTCGCTGGCGGTGCGACGAGGGCAACTAATCGTTCCGTCGCTGGCGCCCTTGCAGGTACGCCGACACTTCGCGCACGGTGACCAGCCAAAGGCCAAGGCGATACCACAGTAGTCCAGGTCGCTTTGCACGAGCAGGTCGCGGCCGTCATCGTGCTGGATGATGTAATCCCAGCCAAATTGGCCTGATTCGAGGGTGATGCCATTAGTCATTGCGCGTCTCCTTCCTCGGTGCACAGTTGCGCCCAGGTCTCATGCAGGAGCTGTTCGACTTCACGGCGCACCTGCGGTTGTCGCGGAGCCACCGCGCCAGCAATGCGGCGGATAGTAGCCGTGGGATTGGTCGCCGGCCCGTTCATCTCCCATTCGTACTGCAGGCGGGCACGGGCGGTCGCGGCTAGGTCATGCGGCGTCATCGTCAGCCTCCTCGTCTTCCTCTTCCTGAATGCGCGTCCACTCTTCCCAGAGCCTGGCTTCCAAGTGCTCGAAGATGTTGGCGGCGACCCAGTTGACCGGGCAGTTCGTGCCGTCGAAGTTGCTGCCATTCGCCGGACCGAGTTCGGGTTCGGTAACGGCAAGGTGCAAGTTGTCGGCAGCAAGTTGGAGCAGCGTGTGGGTCATCACCGGAACGGCACCATCAGCGATGGCAAAGATCACATCGGCGACATCAACCTCGCCGGGGTTGTCCTCCCGCCACGCGCGCAACTCGGCGATGGCTTCACGTTCGAGCTCGTACAATGTCATGGGTGTTTACCTTTCTCTGCGTGTCTACGTCGCAGCCCGGATCGGTGCTTCACCAAACGAAAAAAGCCAGGCACGCTGGCCTGGCCGTCGGGTGGAAAGAGTGGATCGTGGTGAGCAGGGGGCGCGCGCAGCGCCGGGTGCAGGTAGTGGTGCATGGCGTCTCCTCGGGAAGCCCCAGGGCGTGAATATCGACACGCCCCGGTCATCTGGCTATACCTGATTACCTGGGGGAAGCCGGTGGGTGCTGGCGCGCGTGGCCGAATACCGATTGCCCTTCGAGGGTCCGGTGTGTTTCGGAAAATTTTAGCGCTATTACCGGCGCCTGAAGGCGTACGTGCGAGGGGTGGAATCGGGATCGCAATACGACAACGCCCCGGAGACGCGCAAGGCTACTCCGGGGCGGTACGGCATCAGGCAATGCCGAGGAGTTCACAGGCGGCAGAGTCAAGGATATCGTCCAGCACATTCTGCGCTATGGCAGGCAGCATCACTTCCATGGGTACCACGTGGGGTGCAAGCGCCGCGCCATTGGCCACGTCGAAACCTTCAGATGCGGGCGAACGGTCAACAGCTTGCGGGGGGTTCGGGCTACTGCTCTCATATGAATATCTAATGGACAGCGGCGCGAACCCCCTCTCCTCCGCGACGGCGAGATAGCGTTTGACGGTATCAGCGGATGGTGTAGTGCCGCACAGCGCTTTTGTTCGTGTGATCAGCGCCTTCTGCGTGGGGCGTTCGCCCGCTTGTACGCGCCCGTCGTCCAGCAATGCTTGATGGGCACGCGCGAGGCGCGCGAATGCTTCTTCTTGCCGTCGGGTATTCGCCGCCGCACATTGGTTAAGGCCGTGCCGGTTTTCGCACCCCACACGCCCCTCTGGCACCGGGTTGTCGTGCAACCAGGTGGGGTCATTGGCCTCGAGCCACGCCGGCAAGGTCGTCACCTGATGAATCGGGAGCCCGCGTGGCGGTTCGCCGATTAACAGCCACACGGGCAATGCAGCATGACGTCGCGGGGGGTTGGACGGCCGTGCCCGTCCTATTGTTTGCGCCACCGTAGCGGCGTAGGCATCGATTGCGAAATCACGGGCGAGTGAGTCAGCCGGATACGATGTCTCTCGCGCAATAGCATCGCCGCTGGCAAGGCGATACCCCTCTGCAAGAATCCGCACCTTTGTCCGCGCATGGGGGTCATGGTCTCCTGAACGCCGTATACGTGCTCGGCATGCGCCCGCAGCGCGGAGTGCCGATGCCGCACGGACATGGTTCGCCTGCGGACACTGGTGGTGACCGATGAGGATGACGGCGTCACACGCTTCATATTTATTGCTCCCCACCGCATCGCTCGCCCAGTAATGCGTGACGGCGGCGTTATCTGGCACAGCCAATGTCGCCCGCAGAGCCTTCGGGCATACGATCAGCGGCTGCTGGTACTTCCGGCAGATATGCTGGAGAAAACGTTCGACTGCGCGACGGTCCCATCTGGCAGCCTCATGCTCGTGGAGGCGATAGAGGCTGTCGGTGAACAACGTTGTGGCGACATACCGCTCTGCCTCCAAGGGCATCACGGTCAGTGACTCGCCGAAAAACTGGCGGAGGAACTGCTCTGGCAGCGTCGCATCGAGGAGCACGGTGGTGGTCGCCTGCAGGGAACCGGCCAATTCATACCGGGGACGCAGCAGGTGAATGACGTGTGACGCCCCGGATGCCTGGCCCACGAGCCAACACCGGGTATCGACTGGGTCGCCTGCCGCCGCTTCTTCAGCGAGGGTCAGCAGAAGTTCAGCAAAGCCGTAGAGTGGCACCGGGGCGCCATGACGGAGATCGCGCAGGCTGAGGTGGTCGATGGCACGTCCAGGCTGCATGGGATCCTCCGCCTTCATGGCGGCGACCAGTGTGGCGAGTGCCACATCGAATTTTGGATCAAGGTGGAGGAGCACCGGTAGGAGGAATCGGCCGTCGCGCAGATCAGCAACACCCTCGGCTGCCCCGGCGATCAGCGCCCGTTTGAGGGTGGCGAGCACACGGTGTGCCTGGACCGCGTACGGTACGCTCGACGCGCGCTGTTCCCAAATTTGCACCTGCCCTTGCGAGATGGCAATGTCCTCCAGCAGGATGTCGGCGATTGCCTCATCGACGATAATCAAATCAAACTCTTCCAGCCTGCTGGGGGTGGCCAGCAGGTAGGACTCGTGCGTCGCCAGCACGACGCGTTTCGTACGAAGGCTATCCAGCGTCCGTAAATACGCACAGGATGCATGATTATCGCAGATATGACAGAGCGACCGCGTGATGCTCTGCCGTTGGCCGCCGATCGCTTGTGCCTGGGCTGCGAGCGCACAGTAACCCGGCCCATCTGCATCCGAGCGGGGGGATGCAACACCGACATCGGGCAGCAGTGTGCCTGTTGCCGCGTCCGTGAAATATTTTGTGGTGATTTCAGTGAGCACCTCGCGCGTCGGCACGAGATACAGCACCCGGATCGGCAAGCTCCCCCCACACACAGCCTGGCTAATAGCCGTCGAGAAAGCTGCAGTTTTCCCGACACCGGTTGAGGCGCGAATCCCAAGCACCTGGTGCGCACCTTGTTTAGCCGCGGGCAAGACAATCTGATCAACAACACGGAGCAGTTCCAGGCGCGCATCCTCCAGCGGTATTGCGCGCGAAGATGCTGTCGGTTCTGCAGGGGCGGCTACCACAGAGACACGATTGCCCAGGGACGAGCGTTGGCCGCGCGTCCGCACCGGTTTGGGGAGCGGCATCCGAGCGAACTCGGCAAGGCGCTGGAGCGCCTGATGCATGGATGTGCATTCCCCCATCTCGAGGAGGTATTCAGCAGGATTGAGTGCGTCGTGCCCCTCTGCGGTATAGGCAATGAAGTTGCCCCGGCTCGGGCCATCTGCCACCACTGCTGCGCTCGGATTCTCATCACGCCGGCCGTTCCGATGGTCATGGGCGAGAAGCATCTCGCCGGATCGCTGATCCGTGAGCGCCTGTCCGTAGAGAAGGCGCAGATCAAGCCGATCCCGCATCGCGCGCCACCAGGTATCCCACCCATCATCCACCTTATTCGTCGGTTTCCGCGGCGTCGAGGCAGGTGTCGCGTCGGATAATGGCGGCAATGCTGCGTAAGGGAGACGGACGAGGATGTCATTAAGGGTGGCGCTGTCGACAAGTACCAGTTCTTCTGGCGTCGCAGGCTGGCGCTCACCGGCTGCATTCATGGTAAAGAGTTCGTCACGCGTGCCTTCAGCCCCATGCCACCAGGGCAGGCGGATATGGCGTGGCATGCCACGCCCATGAATATCTTGTACAGACGGAAGAATCTCGATACCAGCAGCAGCATCACCCCCTGCGCGTACAAGCGTCATCTCGGCATCACGGTAGTGGGCCAGGAGGCGATGGACATCAGCGGCAGGCTGCATGTCGGCAAAAAGCACGAAAAT
>JAKIYB010000390.1 GCA_022708765.1 Armatimonadota bacterium
CCCCACCGGCGCGCAGCCGATGAAGCGGTATCTGGAGATACCCGGCTGGGGTTTCCACCTGCCGGACGCGACGGTGAATAACTGGGACGTGGTGTGCGGGCAGGGGTTGCTTTACGTGGCGCGGGCGGCAGCGGCGCTGCTGCCGGAGCGGTCGGCGGAGGCGCGAGAGTGGGCGGCCATCGCGACGCGACGGCTGGAGCGCGTGCTGCGGCTCACTTTCAGCCCCGGCGGCGAAAACGGCGAGGGGCCGGGCTACTACTCCTACGGCACCTTCGCGGCAGTGCTGATGCTCGACTGCCTGGGGCGCTGGCCGGGACAGGATACCGGGAGCCTTCCCCTCGATGGCCTGTATGCCTCCGCGGAGTGGAGCCTGCAGATGCACCCGCGCGAGGCCGCCTTCGGCACCATCAACGTGAGCGATTGCGCGCTGGGCCGGCTGGAGATGCCGGCAATCCCCCACTGGATTGCCGCCCGCACCGGCGACGGCGGCGCGCAGGCGCTCGGTGACATCCTGCTGACGCGGGCAATGACGCTGACGGACGCGCAGGCGCTGGAAGGGGTCTGCTACGCGCTGCTCTGGCGCGATGACGCGGTGGCGCCGACCGAACCGCGCGGACCTTTCGCCCGCTGCTTCGGCCGTTACGGCACCGTCGTGCTGCGCACCGGCTACACGGCGGACGACCTGTATCTGCTGGTGCGCTGCGGCGATTACGCGGGCGCGCACACTCACGCCGACCGGGGCAGTTTCGTGCTGCACGGTTATGGCGAATTTCTCGCCACCGACGCCGGCTGTCCCGCCGACCGCGGCATCGCCGCCTACAAGACGTATCACACGCAGACATGGGGACACAATTGCGCGCTGCCTATCGGCCAGCCGCAGGAGCGCGTGGTCGGCGATACGTTCCTGCACGGCGCCATCACCGAATTCCGTCGCGACGCCGACAGCCTGTTGATCACCGCCGACTGCTCGCAGACTTACCCGGGCGCCGGGCAGGTATTGCGCCGCTTCCGCGTGATGGACAACGGAGGGATGCTCATCCACGACAGCATCGCGCATCCCGGCGAGGGCATCGAGTTCCTGCTGCACACCGACAACCGCGATCGGGAGGCGCGCATCGAAATCGGCGACGGCCGCATCGCCATCCGCCGTCCGAAGGCGACGCTCTTCGTCTTCCCCCTCCTTGGCGGCGAGGCGCGGGAGCTCGGCGCGGAGTATCAGGATTCCGACCCGGAAGGCCAACGCGCTCTCGCTATTCACCGTTACGCCTGGGAGATGCTGACGCTGCTCGTGCCCGCCCGCGCGGGGGAAGAGGTGCGGGTGGAGGCTTGCGGGGTGCGATGCTGGCGGTTAGTGTTGGCGACGGGCAGGGTGGAATTTTCCGGATAGATCAGACAGGGATAACCAGAGGAGAAAAGCAATGGCATCGCCCGCTTTCAGTCATCGCGCGTGTTACGTGAATTTCGCGGAACATCTGCAGAACGCGTGGAATCCGAACATGTTCTTTCCCGGCGCGCCGAATGTGTGGGCGCGGGAGGACTGGCGGCGGTTTCTCGCCTACATCAAGGCCTGCGGTTTCTCCTGCTTTGAGTACTGGGTGGCGCCAACCCTTTTTGACCGACCGGCGCTGGATGGCGGCGGCATTTACGCCGACTTCGCGGCGACGATGCGCATGGTAACGGAGGAGGCGCACGCGCTGGGGCTGCAGACGAAGTTCATCGCCGCGGTGAATACCGTCGGGCCGGGATGGTATTTCGCCTGCCCGCATGATCCGGCGGACAAGCGGCTCATCCGCGACCTGTGGGCACACTGGGCGGGGGCGCTGGCGGGTACCGATATCATGGGCATCTTCCCCGGCGACCCCGGCGGGTGCAACCGCAACGGCTGCACGCACGAGACGTTCGTCGAGCTGGCGCTGGAGCTGACGGACGTCATCACGGGGGCGAACCCCGGCGCGCGCATCGAGTTGGGCACCTGGGGCACGCCGTTCTCCGGCTGGGGCAGCGACCTGTGGCCAATGACCGGCTGGGACGGCACCTGGAAGCGCATATTCGAAACGCACGACCCCGGCCCGGAAACGATCCACATCTGGAACGGCACCCCGGAACGCGCGGCGCTGGCGATGGAGTATCTCGTCGAGCGCCTGTCGGCCTTCCCCGAGGACATGCTGGTGGCAATCAATCTGGGCTTCGACCCCGATGCCGGCGCGACGATGGGCGGCGACGCCCGCCTTTGGGCGCGGGAGGTGGCGAAACTGCGGCCCATCACCACATGGGATTACTCGGTGGCGGAAGGGGAGCTCATCACCTACCCGCACTGGCGGCTGCCGCGCATCGCCGCCCGTCGCCGCGAGGAGCGCTCCGCCGCGCCGTACGCCGGCGGGATGTCCTACACCATGTCGCCGAAGCTGAACCTGCTCACCCTCTACGCCGCGGGGCAGTTATTCCTCGACCCTGATGCCGATCCCGACGCGCTCTCCCGCTCTTTCTGCGCGCAGGTGTTCGGCGAGGAGCACGCTGTTCTCGGGGAACTTTTCGAGGCGTTCGAGGTGGTGCGGGGTTGGGGGTTCTACCCGCGCCGCGCCTGGAGCAAGGCGGTACTGCGCGAGAAGTACCGGGAGATCATCGAGCGGTTGGAAGCGGCGGACACGAGCGGCTGCGCGCTGCCGTTGTTCCCCGACCCGGAGACGTATCGTCAGGACCTGCTGTGGTTTGCGCGGCAGTTCCACGCCCTGGCCGGTCCTGATCCCGATCGCGCGGCTATTCGCGGGGCGTTCTGGCGGAAAGCGCTTGCCATCTACGATGTCATCCCCATGTCCGCGGACGCCCGCGCCGACGCCGCCGCCGACGGGTTTGCCAGCATTCTGGCGGAGGACAAGGGGTGGGCGGCGCCGTGGTGAAAGTGATTGGCACTATGACCGAAAAATGGTAACCATCAATCAATGCCGCCTTGCCGTCCATGGCGGCGACTGTCGGTGGAATAAATGGTAACAGGCACGAATAATTGCGGGTGGCTCACCTGATGCCGGCGTGGATGGGCGGAATTATTCGTACCCGTCACCATTTATTGGGGCGCTTATGAACAGAGGTTAGGGTATTTCAGAGGGGTGATCTCATGCAGCCTTGCCGTGCGCGGCGGCGACACCCTCTGGCGATGAAAAATGAGGCGTATGCGCCTCACACACGCCCGTTGTTTGACCTATCGAGGGTCAAACAACGGGAACTGCGGAGTACAACTCCGCGGCCCCAGTGAGGGCATTGCCGTCGGACTTTGGAGCGTAATCATGCCGGATGAACTCGTGACCGTCTTTGAGACTGATGACCAGGTGGAAGTCGTTCTCTACCGCGCCTTGCTGGAGGGAGCGGAAATGCGCGTGCTGGAGCAGCAGTTGCGCGATCCCGGCATGCTGCACACCGCCGCTGATATGGCCCATCCGCGCTTTCGGCTGCAGGTGTTCGCGCGGGATGTTGAACGCGCGCGAGAACTGATTGCGGAGTACCGTTTACTAACGCATGTGAACGAGCGTTCAATCACCGATGTTGAGAAGGAGTCGCGGGCCGAATCCCAGCTCGCGCTGACGCGCCTGCGCTGGATCATTGTCATCCTCATCATTGTCTTCGTGGTCGCGCTGCTCACTCTTACGCGGCTGGGGGGATGGCTGCGCCCATGGTTTGGGTTGTAACGGCAGTTATCCGGTGAACCGCAGCGCGAAGAGATCCGCGTCTTTCAGCTCGAACCGCAGGCGGACCGGCCGGCCGCTCAGCGCGCCGATGTCGGCACTGCCTTTCCAAGAGACGATGCGGTCGAGCTGATCGCCGTATTGCAGGTGGCAATCATCGAGCGCAAAGCCGGGGATGGGACGCCCCTGCTCGTTCTGCAGTTCCACGCGCAGCCGCCCGCCGGCCGAGGTGGAGAAGTTGATCTCCAGACGGTTTCCGGTGAAGACCAGCGGTTTCGTGGTGAGAATGCCACCCGACAGCGGCGCGTAGACTGAGCCGAAGCCGTCAAGGCGCAGCGTGTGCCGGCGCAGGCGACCGGGACCGTCGCGATGCTCGCGCTCCTGTACGTAGCAGGAAAGCTCCGGCGGCGCGCCGGGATACTCGGAGGCGGTTTCCACTAGTCCCCAGGTCATCCACGCATCGCCGTAGTACCAGTTGCCCGGCCGCTGGATGCCGGGTCGCACGAAGGCTTCCGGCCACACGTAGAAAGCATACCCGTCGCGGCTGGCCATGAAGAGCACATCGGTGACCACCGTGCCGCAGCGCGTGGGTCGGCCGCCGCCGATGCCCAGATCGGCCTGCCGCCGCCGGTGCTCGGGGTCGGGCAGCCGGCCGGTCGTGGCCAGCCAGCCGCGGTCGCAGTACCGTTGCGGGAAACCGAGGAATAGGTGCGGCGCCCGCGGATACGGCAGCACGCCGCTGGTATAGAACTGGTGGTGATCGCCGGTCGGGTCGTCGGTCTGGTCACGTTCCAGCGAGCCGCTGCGGTTGGGGTCGTATTCCAGCCAGCGTGGCTCGCTCCAGGTCGTCAGGTCCAGCGACACGGCAGTGCGGACATCGCGACCGTCGGGCACCTTTGGATCGCCGCACCGGTGATCTCGCCAGTAGGCGCGGTAGCAGCCGGCC
>JAKIYB010000391.1 GCA_022708765.1 Armatimonadota bacterium
TGTATTCCCAACAGCATGGTCTATCTCTCCTCCCGCGTGCACCCGCCCCTACCCCCGCTTCCGCGTCTGCACCATCCACTGCAGCAGCTCATCCGTCAGCTCACGCCGCATGGGCGCCGCGTCCGCGTTCTCATACAGGTTATGCAACTCGTCGGGATCGTGTTCCAGATGGTACAGTTCGCCGTACGGCTTGCCGGGATAAAACACCAGCTTCCACTCCCGCGTGCGCGCCATCAGCCGGCCCGGCAGGTGCTCGGAAAAGACGATCTCCCGGTGATGGGATGCCTCGCCGCGCAGCAGCGGCGCCAGCGTGCGCCCGTGTATCCTTTGCAGCGGCGGCAGGCCCGCGCCCGCCATGATGAACGGCACGCGGACCACCGAATCGTAGTGCGTGGTGAATTTATACACGTTGCCGTGGTCGCCCAGGCAGTCGCCGTGGTCGCTGGTGAAGACGAACAACGTGTTTTCCAGTTGCCCGCGCTGCGCCAGCGTCGCGACGATGCGCCCCACCCAGTCGTCCACCAGCGTGATGTTCGCGTAGTAGTGCCGCCGCATGGCGCGGATGCGCTCCGGCGTCGCCCGGCTCCACCAGATCGCCGCGAACATGCGCCAGCCGTCCATCTTCTCCATGCCGATGCGGTGCTCCGCCGGCTTCGTCTCCGCCTCGCCGGGGAAACCCACCGGGTCGGGAATCTCCACCCCCTCGTAGCGCGCCAGCACCGACGCCGGGATGTCGTACGGGTCATGCGGCCCGGTGAAACCGGCCCAGAAGAAGAGCGGCGTGGAAAAGTCGTGCGCCTCCAGCCGGGCGACCGTCTCGCGGCCGATGAAGTTATCGGGGAACCAGTCCTCGTCATACGGCCACTCGATGGCCTGCAGCCGGTCGAACCAGTCCGGCACTTCCTCGAAATAGCGCAGCGCGGGCCGCGTCACCCCGCGTTCGGCAAGGTAGAGATCATAGGCGTCCGGCGGCCCCATGATCCCCTGCATGAAATTCTTGTTCTCCACCACCAGCCGCTCGTGAAATCCGCACGGCAGATGCACCGGCGCGGTGTGCATCTTCCCCACGTTCACCGTGCGGTACCCGCCGTCGCGCAGCGCCGCGATCCAGTTCGGGTGAGACGCGTCCGGCCATGTCTCGTTCTGCTCGGCGCCGTGCGCGTGCACGTATTCCGCCGTGACGATGCTCGCCCGCGACGGCGTGCAAATCGCCCCCTGCGCGAACGCATGCGTAAAACACGCCCCCCGCCCCGCCAGCGCGTCCAGGTTCGGCGTCAACACATGCGAAAACCCCAGGCACCCCAGCGTATCCCAACGCTGCTGGTCCGTCATTATCAACACAATATTCGGTGGCATACCGGGGGTATTCGCTGCCAACGCCTGCCCTTCCTCCCCCCACGCGCGCCGGATACGAATGCTGGTACTCATTCGAAAGTGCTGATCAAGGGGGCAGTTGACGCCTGGCCGCCTCCGCTTCCACCATACCCACCCGCGTCAGGTCACGGAAACCAGCAGGCTTCACCAGGCGTTGACTGTCCCCCCTCGGATATGCATGCCGTGAATAAGCATATCCTGGCGCTGTGCCGCTTCAATACACTTTCGTCGCCGTAGAAAGGGGTCCACCGTATCAGCCAACTATCAACTGACTAACGTATTGTACAAGTAGCATTTAGTGGACGACTATCTAAATGGTGAACTGTGTCTGCGTGATAATACATGGGTTACTTGACAGTGCTACCCCAGCGCATAAATAATGTCAAGAGGTATGTCATGTTACTGCCTCGGAGTTTATTTATCATCTCGATTGAGAGGTGTTTCTCATGGTTGACTCGCGCACGTTATCCTCAATTGATCGACAGCGTAAGACGAAGTCAGGGCTATTACCGCGTCTATTTATCTTCGTCTTGTTATGCCTATGCTGGATGGCGGTATCAATGTGGAGCACCCTCTACTTTGGATTCCTGTTTGGCGTCGGTAACCCTGTGCTCATCCGTCTCGTCGGACTCATTGGGCTAGCGAACATGGAGACCAGCAACGGCACAGGATATCAACAATACATTGCGCACATCAACCAAATATCCGAACGATTACCAGCGATTCCAAAGGCGGTGGCATTTATCATCACTTACGCAAAAGGTCTCAATCGGCTTATGGGCAAGGATTATAATGCAGCCAAACAGTCCTTTACACAGTCTAAGCATTTCCTCGATGACGAAGGCGAACGTTTACTCGTTGATAACAACATCGGCGTATGTGAGGCGTTATTAGGGCACGATGCAATTAAGCTTGTTTGGGATCCCACACTCAAAGAATGCACCGCGCAACCATCACTACTGCAGCAGAACCTTTACGCCAAAATGGCTTACTACAAAGCATTGCATAATATTGGAACTGTTATGCTGATAAACGGGATGCCTGAACGTGCAACCGAATATCTACACACCGCATATGAGCATCGCTACAATGATGGCCAGTCGACGATTCTCAACCTGATGATCGGTTTCTGCCGTCGTCACGATTACTCCGCTGCACAACAGTGGGCCTACAAACTCCAGAGCGCGTCGAATTACACTTTTGCCTTAGTGGGCATGGCTTACCGAGACGAACGGAGTCTTGAGCCGTATAGCCGAGCTCTCAGTATGCCTGAACGCCTGACCGTGTCAGAAGCGAATCTGCCAATGAATCTGCAGCGCCTCGCCGATATCTGCAATGCTGTCTCCAGGGGTGTGTTTGAATTTTCTCCCAGCGAATTTGCCATCCCAGAGTAGTCAGTTGGAGCATCCTCGTTACCTCTTGTGAGCATTTTCAGCTTCGCGTATCCGCACGGCAAATACTCCTACCCTTCCATACATCATATCTGACTCTGGTAGGGACTTTCGGCATATCAAACCAATTAAGCGTATCCCACTCTCCATTTATCTCCCCTTCCCAATCAGCGTAAATCCGAGTAATCTGCGGTTCCACCACCTACCCGCAATCCATCACCTCCGCGCCTGCCACTATCAGCACGATCCCACCACCACCTCATCAAGGCAATCCTCAAATCCCCAAAATCAAGGTTCAGACAAACGCCCGCTTGACAACACACATCTGTCAAAAATAGGAAGTCTACCGTTCGTTCCCTGTGCCGTTTCCCCTCTCCCAGCCAGGATGGCGGCCGGGGAGGGGTGAGCGCCGGCTGGGACGAGATGACGGAATGTGACTATATACACAAACGCCAGATAGACAAACATGCGTATCTGTGCTACACTCCCACCCGTACCGTGACAACCGCATACTGGAGGGCGAGACTCCGTCGAGCCGCGTGCGTAAGAACCGCCAACGCTTCCCTGCATACGTCTGCCCGTCCGCCCGGGGACAGTTGACGCCTGGCACAGCAAACCGCCTGCAACTCTCCGCCCAAGCCCCCTTCCAGGGGGCGTTGTTCAGTAGCCTGGCTCTTGAGGGCCAGGCGTGTGGCCGCACGAAAACCACTACCCCCCGTTTTGAAAAAATGCACAAATTTTGGGGGTAACGACGGGGGGTAACAGGGGGTAATCCCCCAATCGTGCTCGTGCTCGTATGCATTACTCCAACTCGACCACCCGCAATCTGCGCCCCGCTCCCCCTTCTGCTATAATAAGCCGTCATGACTAGAGTCCTGTGTGCGATGTCCGGCGGGGTGGATAGTTCGGTGGCGGCGGCGGTGCTGCTGGCGCAGGGGTATGATGTCGTCGGCGTGACGATGCAGATCTGGCCGAACGAAAGCGACGACGACCGCGCCTGCTGCTCGCTGTCGGCGGTGGAGGACGCGCGACGGGTGGCGGCAAAGCTGGGCATCCCGCACTATGTGCTCAACTTCCAGGAGGAGTTCCGCCGCGCGGTCATAGACAATTTCATCAGCGAGTACCGTGCCGGGCGCACGCCGAACCCCTGCATCCAGTGCAACCGCTGGATCAAGTTTGACCTGCTGCTGCGCCGCGCCGGGGAATTGGGTGCCGACTGCGTGGCCACCGGCCACTACGCGCGCACGGTCTATCACGAGGAGTTGGGGCGCTGGAGCGTGCGCCGCGGCGTAGACCGCGCAAAGGATCAGTCCTATGTCCTCTATAGCCTCACCCAGGAGCAGTTGCCGCGCGTGCTCTTCCCGCTGGGGGGCATGACAAAGCCGGAGGTGCGCGACCTCGCCCGCGAACACGGCTTCCGCGTGCATAACAAGCCGGAGAGCCAGGAAATCTGCTTCGTGCCGGACGACGACTACGGCCAGTTCCTGCGCCGGGAAACGCCGGAGATCGCGGCGCCCGGCCCCATCGTGGATACGGCGGGAACGCCGCGCGGCACCCACCAGGGCGTCGCCTTCTACACCATCGGCCAGCGCCGCGGCCTGGGCATCGCCGCCAACGAGCCAACCTACGTGGTCGCCCTCGACCCGACGAGCAACACCGTCGTCATCGGCGCCCAGGCCGACCTGCTTCGGCATCGCGCCGCCGCCGAGGATGTGGTCTTCGGAAAGTTTTCTAAAGAGATGCTCGCTGAACTGGCGCCCGTCCTCGCCAGCCTGCGCTACAAAATGCACGCGCAGCCCTCACTC
>JAKIYB010000392.1:0-267 GCA_022708765.1 Armatimonadota bacterium
AGGCACGGGTCACATGTTCGTAGAGGTCAATGACCGGCAATCCGTGCGCATCGGGGGTCATGATGCCGCGATCAATGTGCCACTGCTGATTACGCCAGGCGGCGCCGGCGAGTGCCATTAAGTCGGCGGAGACGGAAGCATCGAAGTACAGGATACCGCTATCCACGGCAACCCGGCCATCCGGGAGCAATCCCCCGGCCTTCCGGATATCGTAGGCGGTGGGTTTCTGTAAAAAACCGTAGGTGAGACCGGTGTCATCCACGATGT
>JAKIYB010000392.1:277-4563 GCA_022708765.1 Armatimonadota bacterium
GACACCATGCTGGCTGCCCACCTCGACGCTCGTGGGCAGGGCGACGCCGGTGACACCGGAACGATTGAAGCGCAAGTCGCGCGTATCGAAAGTGGGCACGACATCGCCCGAACACACCAGCAGTCCGGCTTCCATGCGTTCCACCCAGGCTGTCGAAAGGACGAGGAGTTCATCGAAAACCGTGCTCGCGTCACCCCACGGCGCTTTCACGGGTACGGTGCTGAAAATTTTGCCGGAGAGCGAGAATTGCGGCAGACGCCGGGAATCGCCACCGGCATGGATAATAAAGACACGCTGCCCCGCCCACCAGGACGCCAGCTCGGTCGCCTCGCTCGCGGGCAGCACGGTCTGCGCCAGCACGTGGAGCGCGTTGAGCGTGGCGCCACCGCTGCCGATGCGGGTATCATCGAGGTCTGGCACCACGAGGTACTCGACGTTGGTGGGGATGATACCGCGCTCGCGCCGCCACTGAATCTCATCGCGATACCGGTCAGCCTGGCGCACGGAACTGGCGGTGAGAATCACGGCCGTCCACCAGGGGTCGCGCGCCCCACCGAGCAACTGTTCACTGAACCGATTGCGCGCGGCCATGGCGATGGCAGAGAGGTGTTCCGGAAGCGGCAAAGGTGCTGTGGTCGTCATGGATGATGTCCTCTCATACACAGGCAGTGATTGGCGCTCGACACCGAATGCGGAGCACCGGCAACACAGGATCGGCCGGCATGGCCGAAACCGAATGTTGCTTCATCATACGGAACGATTGCGCGCGCCGTCAATTCACCGGGCTCCTCGTCGCATTTACGCTCTACATGCGCGTCTGCTATACTGAAGCAAAATATTGCTGTTTTACGTAGAGTAGCGAGTATCGGGCTTCCACGTGAGTTCTCCGTATTAACCCCGTTCACGGGGCGTTGCTCGGTAGGCCGGCCGATGATGGTCGGTCGGGTGAACGAACCGCCGCCTTTGCCATGAAGCACAGGCTTGATACTGCATTCGGGAATGGTGATCGGCACGGGGTTGCGCCCGGCGGTTCCAGACGGTTAATCGTGCTCCGGCAGGGGTAGACTCTGGCAGGCGTTCATCCTGACGTTTTTTAAGAATTGCTTTGCTCACCTGACCTGCGCCAATCAGCAGCGTCAGGCAGTTTTCGGCTACACCATACGCGAGATATCATCTATGACCACAACACGCGCTGCTTCTCCAGACACATTCGCCTGGCCTCGTTTACTGGACGGCTTCCACCAGTGTCACGCGACCATCGGCATCGTCGGGCTGGGGTATGTCGGACTTCCCTTGGCCGTCGCGTTTGCCCGCAAAGGCTTTGCGGTTATCGGCTTCGATGTCAACGAGCAGAAAATCACCGAGCTGCACGCCGGCCGGTCCTATATCCTCGATGTGCCGACCGACGAGATTGCATCGCTCCGCGATTCATCGCGCTGGCGGATGACTTCCCAGCCGGCGGCGCTGCGGGAAGCGGACAGCATCATCATTTGCGTACCAACGCCCTGCCAGCGCGGCAAAGAACCCGATCTGAGCTACATCGAACAGGCGGGCCGCATGATCGCGGGCGTGCTGCGCCCCGGGCAACTTATCGTGCTGGAGAGTACCACGTACCCCGGTACAACCGAGGAACTGCTGCTGCCGATTTTGGAAACATCGGGCCTTCAGTGCGGCCGCGATTTCCACCTTGCTTTTTCGCCCGAGCGCATTGATCCCGGTAACCCGACGTATCACGTGGAAAACACCCCGAAAGTCGTCGGCGGGCTGGGGGCGGACGCGGGTGATCTGGCCTGCGCCATGTATAGCGCGGTTATCGAGCGCGTGGTGCGCGTGGACAGTCCGCGTGAAGCGGAGATGGCCAAACTGATCGAAAACACCTTCCGCCACATCAACATCGCGCTGGCGAATGAATTGGCCCTCATCGCCAGGAAGATGGGCGTCAATATCTGGCAGGCAATCGAAGCGGCAACCTCCAAACCGTACGGGTTCATGCCGTTCTATCCCGGACCGGGCGTCGGCGGCCACTGCATCCCGATTGATCCCCACTATCTCTCCTGGAAAGCGCGCGAGATGGGGGCGGAGACCAGTTTCATCGAACTGGCCGAGCGCATCAATCACAGCATGCCCGACTATGTGGTACGGCTGGTGATTGATGCCGTCAACCAGGCGGGAAAATCCATCCGGGACGCCAAGATCCTGCTCATCGGCCTCGCATATAAACGCGACATTGACGATCATCGTCACCGACCACTCCTGCCTGGATAAGGAAATGCTGGTCGCGCATGCGCCGCTCATCATAGATACGCGCAACGCGTTGAAGGGGATTCCGTCACCGAAGATCGTGCGGCTCTAACCGCGAGATCGTGGAGTGTCGAACGCGGCTGAACAGCCTGATGATATGTTGACAGCCATCGGACAGTCCGACCGTCTTTTCGACAAAACGCAAGGATCTGTATGCCTATCCGCGTGTTATATTTTCATCACGGAAGTGCCCGTGCCGGCGCGCCACTCAGCCTGCTGTACCTGCTGCGGGAGCTCCAAAAGCATGACATCGAGGCGACGGTGTGCAGCACGGCCGAGGATACGGAAGTGCTGCGTCTCTTCGGCGACGCGGGCTTTGCCACGACGTCTTGCCGCCTTCTGCCTTTTGCGCACACCACCGGCGGCACCTATGCCTGGTACTCCCCGCGCGATCTTTACCGGTTTTCACAGTGGACCGCCGATTTCCGCGCCGCCCGGCAGCGTCTGGCCGCGCTGTTGACCGCCCATCGTCCAGATCTGGTGCATTTCAATTCCCTGGTGCTGGCACCCTACGCGCGTGTGCCGCGGAGCCTCGGCATTCCCAGCGTGGTTCACGTGCGCGAATCGGTCTGCGATGGGACGTTCGGCCTACGAAAACGCTGGCTGCATGCCCAACTGCACCAAGCGTCGCGCGTCATTTTTATCTGTCGGGACAATGCTGACCGCTTGCCCATAGACGCGGCCCACGGCTCGGTTATCTACAATCCGGTGGATTTTACGAAGTTCGATTACCGGCTGGAACGGTCCGCCGCCCGCGACGCCCTCGGCCTTCCACTGGACGCGCGGATCGTGCTCTTCGCCGGAGGATCCGTACCCTGGATTAAAGGCGCGCTGGAATACCTGGAAGCCATCGGACGCCTTGCGGAACGGTATCCCAATATCCTCGGGTTAATGCCCTGGTTCCCGCTTCCCGACCCGCGTGGGGAAACAAATCCGCTGCGCAAAGTGCGCAGCCTGATCAGCAGTTGCCGCTACCATGCCCGCATGGCGCGGCGGCTCATCGCCCAGTATCATCTGACGCCGCGGCTGCACCTGTTTCCGTTCCGGCAGGACATCGAGCAATTTCTGGCGGCCAGCGATCTGGTCTGCGTGCCGCATCGTGAGCCGCATTTTTCGCGGACCATCATTGAAGCCGCGGCGATGCGCCGGCCGGTTGTCGCCACCCGCATCGGGGGCATTGCCGAAGTGGTGGAGGATGGCGTCACGGGGCTACTGACGCCCATCGGCGATCCGATCGCACTGGCTGAGGCAATGGCCCGCGTGCTGGATGACCCCGCGCTGGCCGCCACCCTCAGCCAGCAGAGCTACGACTATGTCCGGCATGATTTCGACGCCATTCATTCCGCGGCGTCGGTCGCCGCGGTGTATCAGCAACTGCTCCCGATGAAGACCGTGGGATGCGGAGCGCCGTGATGGCATCATCATCGCTACAATCCCAGGAATACGTCCTGTACCTCGGCGGCTATTATGACGAACGTCTGGTAACCGAACGGGGCTTGCCCACGCGCAATGCCGCCGGCTCCAATCGTATGCAGCGGCTGACCACCGCGCTCCGTGCCGCCGGACAGCGCGTGCTGCTGATTTCGCCGGCGGTGACTATGCGGATGCGCTGGCGCGGTCGGCTACTCCATCCGGCGCAGGTGCGCAATAGCGGGGGCATCCCGGTACTCTTTTGCGCGGCAATCGGCTTGCCCGTGCTGGGCATGCTGTGTGAACTGCTCATGCTGTGGCTCGCGGTGCTCAGCGTTGGGCGTCGGCGCCGGGTACGGGCCGTGATGGTGTATAACTACTCGCCCGCGCAACTGCTCGTGGTGGCCTGGGTGCGGCTTTTCTGGCGCGTGCCCGTCATCCTGAACCTTGAAGATATCTACGCTTTTCGCATGGATGACTGGCGTCCCGGCGCCGAAGCGCGGCCCATCCAGCAGCTTATCCTGGGATTCTGCTTTCGCGGGATGAAACGTCTGGCGCAGGGCGTGATCATCCCG
>JAKIYB010000393.1 GCA_022708765.1 Armatimonadota bacterium
CGTGCGCTTGGAGGCCAAAGCCGGTAGTGCCGGCTGGGTACGGCTCCGTAGTGGTTACTATTCGCGGCTAAGTATCACTGCCTCGGGGAAACTTGCCGGCATGCAGTTTTGAGCGGTGTGCGGTGTATCGGTACGACGGATACACCGCACAGAAGCGCGATGGTATCAAACCCGACCTTCTTTTAAGGCACACGTACAGGTATAGGATGGCTTGGACATCTGCTGGTTACTGGTTGTCGTTTCCGAAGGCGAGTCGGCGATCAAGGTCCACTTACTGGCATGCTCTTGATAGGGATCAGGCTCCGCGAGACCGATGTGGTGGTAGGTGGTATCGCTCAGTATCTCCTCAATCATTGTCACGCTCCAGGTGGCCACACGGGGGTCCCAGGCTTCACGCGCGAGCACACGCAGTATTTTTCGTGGCGGGAGTTGTTCGACTCCGGCCAGATGAAAAATTCGTGTAACCACATGGGCTTCACCCGCGGGCCAGGGGATGGTAATGCCGGGTTCGTCCTCATCGGCGGGGAACACGTTATCGTGGTAGAAGGTATTTAAGGGGATGCGCCGGTAACCATACCCATCAGGGTGATCAAACCGGAGAAATGGATCGGGGTCCATGATGTCGAGTAAGGTGGTGATGCGATCCATGAGCAGCGCCGTGCGTTCCCGAATACGCTGATAGCGGCAACGCCGGCACAGTTGTTTCGTAATGAGTTCCTCCACCAGTTATCCCTCCAGTGAGACCGAATCGACGATATGCCGGATGGCCGTATACAAGTCGGGATATCGTGTTTCCAGTAATTGCGTCACCCGGGCGTTGCCCACTAATTTCGCCAAGTACCCGCGGACAACCACCAGGTTGAGGAAGTTCTGCCCATAGGTGTCTTCATACACCTGTAATTGCCGCTGTAAGGATTCCAGTTCATCCTGCATCTTTAATAATGCGGTGTAGTCGACAGCCTTTTGTGCCTTCTCCTGTTGGAGGCGAAACGCCTCGGAGAGCAAATGCGGCTTGGATGCCAGGACCAGTCCGCGACAAAAGCCCAGGGTGAAGTTCCCGGCTCGGATCATCGCCTCGGCGATCTCCACTTGGCGTTCGGGCACGACACGGCGCAATTCCCGTATGGTTTGCGCACTGACCGAGGTCGCATCTAGCAATTGGATGGCTTCGTCACAGACATCGCGCAATAGATCACGTTTGTCGTGAATGCGTTTGACATCGACACGGAGCGAGCGGGCGATGCGCTCTTCAGAGACTCCATTACTGACCGCTGTCGCGATCATGTAGTGTTCCTGGATCGGCGTCAAGTGCACGACATGGATGACAGAGCTAAAGGCTTCATCGTCGCGAGACACGAGGCAAAAGACCTCGTTGATCCCCAAGGTACGTAAGGCTTCGATCCGCATATGTCCATCGAGAATGTCGTAGACACCCGGCGAGGTCGGATAGACCAACGGCATTTCTACCAAGCCGATTTCCTGGATCGAGGCGAGAATCGCGGCATACTTTTTGCGTTTCAGAAGCGTAGGGGTAATGGCTTTCCGGGGACGCAGATCCGATAAGGGGATCAAGCGCGGCGTCAAGTCAAACCCAAAGGTCACTGGTGTTTCAGTCATGTGGGAGTTCTCCTTGCAACTGATCTGCCAGGTATTGCGGCAGGTCAGAAAGACCTTCGGCTCGCAACAAGGTGATGAAGTAATCATCGCGGAAAAGCCGTTTCAGCGCTTGGGTGGCGAAGAGGAGGCGCTTTTCACAGAGTTCGGCTTTCTTCACCGCTTCGCGTTGGCGCTCTTGTTCACGTTTCACGGCACGCACGATGCCCTCGGTGGTCAAACCATGCCGTTGATGCGGGTTCCCACGGAGCTTCGGCCCGAAGATTTTTCGGCTATTGATCAGGTTGCGGAGACGCCGCAACTCGTTGTCGCCCAATTGTTGTTCTCGTTGAAGCTGTAATAACGCCTCCTGCTCGGCGGAACCCTGGCAGCGCGCGATAATGATGGCGGATTTGATGCCGATGGATTCCGTCTGCACCGCATATAACAGTCGCTCCTCGCCATGATCGTATAATGTCAGTAAATCACAGACATGCCCACCGGACAAACCGGTCTTTCGCCCGATGTCCTCATGGGTATAGCCGCGGTCACGCAAATCCGCGAGACAGCTCATCGCTTCCATAGTAGAGACGGTATGGCGGGCGATGTTCTCCACCAGGCTGCCCAAAATGATTTCATCACGTGGACGCTGACTGATGACGGCGGGCACCTCGGTTTGTCCGAGTTTTTGCAGGGATTCTAAACGGCCCTGCCCACAGACTAATTCAAAACCCCCATCATCACATGGCCGTACCGTAATGGGCTTCTTCAACCCAACATCGGCGATGTTCTGCGTCATCTGCTGAAACTTTCTCTTGTTTCGCACGCGTGGATTGACCACGGTGATCTGTGCAATCGGAATCATCCTGATTTCCGGGGGAGACGCCTGTGTGGTGTTGTCAAATTCCATGGGTCAATACCTCCAACAGAGAGGCCCGTCGGGCCAGATAGAAGAGATAGTCGAGGCTCTCGAATCGGTATGCATCGAAGTAGAGGCCATTCTCTTCAGCGAGCTTGAGTTTCTCGCCACAGATATCAGTCGCGGGCAACAAGTAGTAATCCTGGATGCCCTGGTTCTCAGGGTCCATCCGCGCGGCGATGGTAATATCAGGGTTCAAGGCGGTATCGAAACGGATGACCCATCGCCGACTTCCAGCATCGGTATGCTTACACCGGGAGATCACCAGCGAGGCGGTGAACTCGCCGTTGACTTCCAGTAGATCGGTATCTTCATCCCGCACGATGGTGCCTCCCAGGGAATCAATTTCAGTCACGATGTGTTCAATCACTTGTGGATGCAGCGCACGGAGATGTTTGTTGACCTCGAGGAAGGCATAGTCATACCCGGGGACATAGCCGATCATCTGATACGCGCGTACCAGGCTGCCGAATCGGGAACGGTAGATGGTGCTCGACGGACCATCGTGTTCATCGATGATGAGAGCGGTGAGGCGACCATACCGCTGCCACACCTCTTTGAGGAACGCCAGCAACTGCTCGTCTGAATACCGGCGACAGCGCCGCTCGATAATCTCGCGTGCCTGCACGAACAGGACCGGATCGACAATGGCCTCAAACACACCATCCGCGCGAATATACATCTCCGGTGGGTTCTTGATCCGGCGTTGTTTGAGCTTGAAGCTCATCCGGTTGTAGACGTTGTTGCCGATATACTTCTCGTTGGTCAGCACCTGATGCACGGTGCTGCGTCGCCAGGGGCGTTCGAAGTCCGTGAGTATCCCTCGACCATTCAGACGTTCGGCAATCTGGGCTTCGGTCAACCCGTCATCGACGAACCAGCGATACATCTGACGCACGATGGCAGTTTCGGCGTCGGGACCCGGTACCAGGATAACACGGTCAGTCTGGATGCTTTTATGTTCACCGATAGTGAGCAGGCTTTTGAATTGCCGATGCTCATCGATCAGCGCGCGGCGTAAGCCAAAGCCGGCTGGCCCGCCTTGACGCACCCCTTTTTCGATGAGCGTGCATTGCCCTTTGAAGACCTTGACGGAGAGCTCGCGGCTGTATTCACCGGCCATGCCGCGCTTGAAGCTCTTCATCATATTGGACATCGGGCTGCCATCGTTCGTAAACTGCTCGGCGCAGTAGTGGACGTGCACTCCCGCTTTCCGGCACTGAAACTCGTAATAGCCGCTTTCATCACCGTCCTGGAAGCGACCCCACCGACTGACATCGTACACAAGGATGACATCATAGCCACAATGGCCGGCCTGCACATCGGCGATCATCTGCTGAAGCGATCCACGCCAGGCGATGCCGAGTCCGCTTTTACCATCATCGGAATATGTGCGCACGATGGTGAGACCATGCTTGTCGGCATACTCCTGAATCACATCCATCTGGTTTTCCGTACTGTATTGCTGATGCTCGGTACTCATGCGGACATACGCCGCCGCGCGCAGTGGCGCCGTATCCGCGGAGTCCGAAAACAACGATGGCATGTTATGGGCCATAACGAGTCCTCACAGCGAGTGAAATTGAGGGCGGGCGGCGAGAACGGGCGTGTGCAAGTACCCTCGGAAGGCCATGTTACGATGAGTTGCCAGGGAAGTCAACGGTCATATTGCAGAGAACACTAGTGATTGTGCGTATTCGGCTTGTGTGGCACAAAATATGTGGTGCGACAAGGCTGGTGGACTGCTTTTAATCTGGTCTACAGCCCCAGCGATTTCGCCGAATTCTCGGTGAAGACACTGGACTGTTGGACGTAATGGCGAACCATGCGCTCTGAGCGGTGTCCTGTTTGCCGCATGATGATGCGCTCCGGGACCCCAGCACGTGCTGCGCTGGTGCAGTGCCCGCTTCTCAGGCTGTGGCCGGAGTAACGGTGGGGATCAAGTCCTGTGGCTTCGGCCGCACGTTTCACGATATCGGCGATGGCGCGTTTCGAGAGGCGCGCTGACGCCAGGTGCCCATGGCGATTAACGCCACGGAATA
>JAKIYB010000394.1 GCA_022708765.1 Armatimonadota bacterium
TTTCGCCGCTCAGCTTTCGTCCTTTGCCGACGCATGCCGGGTGGTGAAACGGCTGCGCCGTTTGACGGTGGGCGCCATCGGCGCGCGCACTACCGCCTTTAAGACGATTCGCTTCGACGAAGTGGCGCTTCAGCGCGCTGGCATCACGACGGAAACCTTCGACCTCTCGGAAGTCTTTCGCCGCTTCCATGACATCGAAGCCGGCGACGTCTTCACCGCGAAGGCGGAGCGATTAGCAAATTATACCGGATGGGAAGGCGTGCCGGATGACGCCTTCACTCGTTTGGTGAAGCTGGGCATGGTGCTCGATGACATGATCGCCGAATACGGCCTTGACGCCATCGCCCTCCGCTGCTGGATCGAATTGGAACAGGAACTGGGGGTCTGCCCCTGCGTGCTGCTCGGTGAGTTGAATGACCGCGGCATCGCCGCCGCATGTGAACTGGACGTGTGCAACGCCGTCATCATGGCCGCCCTCAACGCCGCCTCCGGCCAGCCGGCGACGTGTCTTGACTGGAATAATAACTACGGCGATGCGGACGACAAATGCATCCTCTTCCACTGCGGGCCGGTGCCGCAAGGTTTGATGACCGGTCCCGGACAGGTGGTGGATAATCCGCTGCTGGCGAAAGCGCTCGGGCCGGGATGCGGGTACGGCTGCAACGTCGGGCGTATTGCTCCCGCGCCGATGACCTTTGCCAGTCTGCAGACAATGGAGGGCAGCCTGCGCTTCTATTTGGGCGAGGGTACCTTCACCGGGGAGCCGATCGCCGAAGAGTTCTTCGGCTGCGCCGGCGTGGCGGAGATTGCCGGTCTGCAGCACGTGCTGCAAACCATCGGATATGCCGGATATCGGCATCATGTCGGCGTGACGTTTGGCACCGTCGCGCGGGGGATGCGCGAAGCCTTCGTGCGCTACCTGGGGTATGAGGAGACGGCGTTGTGAGTCTGCTTGGGATTGACGTCGGCACGTCGCAGTGCAAGGCGGCGGCTTTCGCCGTGGATGGTCGTTGCCTCGCCGCCGCCTCGCGCGCGTATCCGACGCTTCGCCCGGAATTTGGCTACGCCGAACTCAGCAGTGCCCGCGTCTGGCGGGATGTCCGTGACGTGATGGCCGAAGTGGCCAGGCGGACGACCAATGATCCAATTACCGCGCTTTGCGTCGGCTCGTGCGGGGAAGCGATGGTACCGCTTACGCGCGACCGGCGCATACTCGGCAACGCCATTCTCTCGTCGGATATTCGCGGTGTCGAATACAGCGATATGCTGCGCGAGTCATTTGGGCAGGAAGCATTCTATCGCCTCAATCCCAATGTCATCGGCCCGCATTATTCACTGCCCAAGCTCTGCTGGATGCGCGACCATGATCCTGACCTGTATGCACGAGCGGACTATTTCCTCTCCTGGGCGGATGCCGTCACCTTCCTACTCGGTTGTGAACCGGTGACAAATACCTCGCTGGCGAATCGCACGCTGCTCTTTGATCTTGATGCCGGCGATTGGTCTGAGGCGTTGCTGGCCTGGAGCGGTATCGAACGCGCGCGCCTCGGGCGCGTGGTCCCGGGCGGAACGGTGGTTGGCACGATTGCTGATTCCACCGCGGATGCGCTGGGCTTGCCGCGCGGCGTGATGGTGGTCGCCGGCGGACACGATCAATGCTGCAATGCGCTGGGGTGCGGCGCAATTGCCGCGGGCATGGCAGTGTGCGGGATGGGATCATACGAGTGCATCACCCCCATCTTTCCGAAACCCACGAATCCGCTGGCCATGCTGGCGGCGGGTTTGAATATCGAAGATCACGTGCTCCCCGGCCTGTATGTCGCGTTCCTCTATAATCAAGCAGGCATTCTGGTGAAATGGTTCCGCGAGACCTTTGCCGCTGAAGCTACGGACGATGAGGATGACCTGTATTTCCGTCTCAATACCGAAATGCCGGGATCGCCAACGGAGTTGCTGGTGCTGCCGCATTTTGACCCGCCGCAGTGGCCGCGCTTCATCGGCGACACCGCCGGCGTCATCCTCGGACTGCATACCAGCACCACGCGCGGAGAGATACTCAAGGCCATTATGGAGTGCGCGACGCTGTATTTTGTCGAAGGCGTTGACGCGCTGCATGCGATGGGTATGCCGCTCACATCCTGCGTGGCGGCTGGTGGCGGTGCGCGTTCCGACGCCTGGGTTCAGATCAAGGCGGATATCTTCGGCATCCCATTCATGCGCCCGCGCGTGGCGGAAGGCGGCCTGATGGGCGCCGCCATGCTCGCCGGTCTGGCGACCGGCGTGTTTGCTTCCCCAACGGAGGCCACGGAGACTTGCGTGCAAGCTGACCGCGTTTTCGAGCCGGATCCTCACCGGCATATGCGCTACCGGGAGAAAGCTGCGCGGTATCAGGCGATGTATCCGACGCTGGCGGAATTATTGATGAACCGTGGGTGATTTGAATTCATGCCCATATCGCGTGTATAATTGTCGCGATTTTCCGCCACGAAGGAGTATCTCCATGCGATCCGACATGATTAAAGCCGGCCACGAGCGCGCGGGCCATCGCGGCCTGCTGAAGGCCTGCGGCGTCACCGACGCCGACATGCGCAAGCCGTTCATCGGCATCTGCAACTCGTATACCGATATCGTTCCCGGCCACGTGCACCTCAAGCAGTTCGCTGAAGTCGTAAAGGACGCGGTGCGCGAAGCCGGCGGGATGCCCTTCGAGTTCAACACTATCGCCGTAGATGACGGTATCGCCATGGGGCATGCCGGCATGCGCTATAGCCTGCCCAGCCGCGAACTCATCGCCGATGCGGTGGAGACGATGGCGATGGCGCATTGCTTTGACGCGCTTATCTGTATTTCGAACTGCGACAAAATCACTCCCGGCATGATCATGGCCGCCATGCGCATCAATATCCCCACCATCTTCATTACCGGCGGGCCGATGAAGGCCGGGCAATTGCCCGATGGCACGTCCTCCGACCTCATCACCATCTTTGAGGGCGTGGGCAAGTTTCAGACCGGCGAAATTTCCGCGGCGCAGCTCAAAACGTTGGAAGATCTGAGCTGTCCCAGTTGCGGTTCCTGCGCGGGCATGTTCACCGCGAATTCGATGAACTGCCTGCTGGAAGCCATCGGCCTGGCGCTGCCCGGCAACGGCACCATCCTCGCCATTGACCCGCGCCGCCAGGAGCTGGCGCGGGCGGCGGCTCGGCAGATTATGATACTCATCGAGAAGGACATCAAGCCGCGCGACATCGTCACAGCGCAATCCATTGATAACGCCTTCGCGCTGGACATGGCAATGGGCGGTTCGACGAATACCGTGCTTCACACCTTTGCCATCGCCCATGAGGCCGGCGTGGACTACCCGCTGGAGCGGCTGAATGAGGTGTCCGACCGTATCCCATGCATCTGCAAGGTATCGCCGAGTAAACCGGACGTGCATATCGAGGATGTGGATCGCGCCGGCGGCATCAGCGCCATCCTCAAGGAAATCAGTAAAAAACCCGGTGCATTGCACCTGGATACACTCACCGTCACTGGCAAAACGCTGGGCGAGAACATTGCGGATGCCACGATTGCTGATCCGAAAATCATCCATCCCATCGAAACCCCATTCTCCGAGGACGGTGGGCTGGCGGTGCTCTTCGGTAACCTCGCCCCCAACGGCGCGGTGGTGAAGAGCGCGGGCGTGGACCCGGAATGCTTCATCTTCGAGGGCGAGGCTATCGTCTTCGAGTCGCAGGACGAGTGCCTGGAAGCGCTGGAGCGCCGCGAGGTGAAACCCGGCCACGTGGTGGTGATCCGTTATGAAGGCCCGAAGGGCGGCCCGGGCATGCCGGAGATGCTCTCTCCGACCAGCATGATCAAGGGGCAGGGACTGGGCAAGCAGGTGGCGCTCATCACCGATGGCCGCTTCTCGGGCGGCACCGCCGGCGCCTGCTTCGGCCACATTAGCCCGGAAGCAGCGGAAGGCGGTCCCATCGCGCTGGTGGAAAACGGCGACCGCATCCGCATTGACATCCCTGCTCGTACACTCACGCTGCTGGTGGATGATCGCGAACTCGCCCGCCGCCGCGCCGACTGGGTGAAGCCCGCGCCGAAGATCAACCACGGCTGGCTCGGTCGCTACTGCCGCCTCGTCACCAGCGCCAACAAAGGCGCCGTGCTCACGCTGCCGGAACAGATCACCGATGATGCCTGCGGGATTTACAGCGCGGAGTGTGGACGGGAATAGCGTCGTCGTGCCGTCCAACCCACCGCTGTGCAGAGCAACACAGAGCCCTGAAGCATCATCCTGCGCTTCAGGGCTCTCGACATGGTGGTGTTCAGCCCGGGTCGGGTAGTTATTGCGCCTTGAATCCGTAGAACTCGATTTCACTCAGTTCAAACGTCGCGCCGCTGACGATAGGCGTTGGCTGATTAATGACAATGCGCACGTCCTCGGCGGGTATGGTAATCGGCACGGCATACTCGTACCATTTTGCCACTTTCCGCGCCCAGCCGGTGGGACCGATGGGCACATCCACCCAGTTGCCCACCCCCGTTTTCAACCGATACC
>JAKIYB010000395.1:0-232 GCA_022708765.1 Armatimonadota bacterium
GGGGCGTTGTTGTTGCCCTTGCCGGTTTTTGTTGGGCAGTCGTAGATGCTCGCTTCGTTGTAGTCCTTCAGGCTCGACGACCAGGCAGCGGTCTGCGAATCGTTGAAGAAAGCCTCGTCGTGGTCCTGCACAAACATCATCACGGCGATGGCGATTTGCCGCTGATTGTTCATACAGGTGTTGGTGCGGGCTTTCTCGCGCGCTTTCGCAAACACCGGGAAGAGAATGGCGG
>JAKIYB010000395.1:260-4541 GCA_022708765.1 Armatimonadota bacterium
CAGCAGTTCGATGAGGGTGAAACCTCGGGTCCGGGACATGGGCGTGATGCTCCTTTATCAAAAAATTGAGGCCTGATTCGCATCATGGCCTCGAGACGGTCACATCCACTATTCACACGCAGCCGGGTAGGCCGCGTAAGTTATATTATCGCATTTGACGTAATGTAAGCAAGTTATATCCAGATGGTTAACCGATAAAACCTTTCGCGTGCCAATGCCGGTGCCTGCTGTGGAGTTGCCTTGACAGGCCAAAAATCCCCTCCGTATACTTAGGCGTGGTTTTGGAGGTGCGCACCATCGAGGGCGTCGCGACGCTCGTGGCGGTGTCGTTTCCTTCACTGTCGAAGGGAGACGAGTGAGCCATGTTTCTGGGAACCCAACGCGTGAATGAGGCCGGTCATCTGGAGATCGGCGGGTGCGATACGCTGGAATTAGCGCGCGAATACGGCACGCCGCTGTACGTGCTGGACGAAGAGACGGTGCGCGGGAAGTGCCGCGCGCTGCGCGCCGCCTACGAAAAGCGGTATCCATCCTCTCTGATGCTCTTCGCGGCGAAGGCGCTCATCAATATGGCGGTCTGCCGCATCATGGACGAAGAGGGGATGGGGCTGGACCTTTCCTCCGGCGGCGAGCTATATACAGCGCTGCAGGCGGGCTTCCCGATGGAGCGCGCGTACCTGCACGGCAACAACAAAGCCGCATGGGAGTTGGAGTTAGCGCTGGAGGCCGGCGTGGGGCGCATCGTGCTGGATAACGAGCGCGAGATGGAGCTGCTGAACGCACTGGCCACGCAGCGCGGCGTCACACAGCCGGTGCTGCTGCGCGTGGCGCCGGGCATCAAACCGCAGACGCACTCCTACATCTCTACCGGGCAGATTGACACCAAGTTCGGTCTGGGCATCAGCACCGGCTGCGCCGAGCGCGGGCTGGCGACGGCGATGAGTCTGCCGAATCTGAAGGTCGTCGGCATCCACTGCCACATCGGTTCGAACATCATGGGGCTGGATTCCTTCGAGATGGCGGCACGCATGATGATCCGCTTTGCCGCGCACCTGCGCGACACGCTGGGGCTGACCATCGAGGAACTGGACCTGGGCGGCGGCGTGGGCGTACGCTATACCGCCGACGACCAGCCACCGAGCCCTGAGGATTACGCGGAGGCGGTGATCACCGGCGTGCACGAAGAGGTGGAGAAAGCCGGTCTGCCGCACCCGAAACTGCTGCAGGAACCGGGGCGCGCCATCACCGGCGAAGCCGGCACCACGCTCTACACCATCGGCGCCATCAAGGACGTGCCGGGCATCCGGCGTTACGTGAGCGTGGATGGCGGCATGAGCGACAATCCGCGTCCAGCGCTGTACCAGGCGCGCTACAGCGCGATGGTGGCCGGTAACCCGCTGGCCCCCGCCACCGAAGTGGTGACGGTCGCCGGCAAGCACTGCGAATGCGACAACCTTATCTTCGACCTGGCGATTCCCGACGTGCAGCCGGGCGATGTGCTGGCAGTGCAGACCACCGGCGCCTATAACTACACCATGGCCTCCAACTACAATCGCTTTACCCGCCCGGCGATGGTGCTGGTGCGCGACGGCCAGGCGGAACTGATTGTCGCCCGCGAAACGCTGGACGACGTGATCAGCCACGACGTGGTGCCGGCGCGACTGGCGAAGACAGAGGGGTGCTGCTGCGAAGGGTAGGATTCACCGCAGAGCGCGCAGAGGAGTAAAGGGATGGGACCGGCCTTTGGGCTGGTCCCATTTTGTCATTCTGCCTCGTCCGTCGAACGCTGCTACGGATGCATGTCGAAGTCGCGGGTGGTCGGTTTGCCGTTGAGGGCGGTGTCGGCGAAGTCGAGGAGGGTGTGCCAATCCGCCAGGTTGTGGGCGTGACCGCCGTCGCGATAGTAGATGCCTATGCGGGATTCAGCGCCCAGGAAGCGGTAGACCTCGCGGGCGGCTTCGTGAGTGAGGCGGGTACCATGGGGACTCGCCCAGTGGTCGCCGCGCGCCTCGGTACTGAGGAGGGCGCGGGGGGCGACGGCGGCTTTCAGGCTGTGCTGGTCGAAGGGCAGTTCCGCCTCGCGATCCAGGTAGTCGCGCAGGCGCGGAGCGAACCAGTAGGGGATATTGCGCAGCAGATCGGCCAGGCGCTCGCCCGCGGCGGTCTCGATCTGCCGGCCGGCGCCCAGCCCCCCGTCCGCGCGCGGGTACCATAGGAGCAGGCGGCCCCAGCCGCAGCCGGAGTTATTC
Organism: Armatimonadota bacterium; assembly: GCA_022708765.1. Classification (GTDB taxonomy): domain Bacteria; phylum Armatimonadota; class Hebobacteria; order CAIYQO01; family CAIYQO01; genus JAKIYB01. The sequence continues at coordinate 2,510 of JAKIYB010000395.1, forward strand.
GGCGCAGTGAGGGCGATGCGCTCGTCGGTGGCGCCGGCGAGCAGCGCCGTCTTACCGCCGCGCGAGTGGCCGGTGACAATGATCCGTTCCAGGTCAATGGCGCCCAGTTGCGACGTGGCGTCCACGACGCGGTGATACGCCCACGCCCAGGCCGCCAGCGCGCCATATTCGCCGGGGTAGGCGGTGTAGAGGCCGGTATCGCGCGGGGTGAGACGGTCGGGGACGATCTCCACGCGGTTGAAAATAGCCAGCGCATACCCCCGTCCGGCAACGGCGCGCAGCACATCATCGGTGAGCGTCTTCCGCCAGCAGCCGTCACCATCAATGATGAGCGGGAATGGCCCCTCACCCGCCGGCATCACCACCTGCAGGTGAAACGCGTAGCCGCCGGGATGCGCGGTAAGGCGGTAGTGCGTGCCTGTCACGCCTTCTTCCTGGAAAATGGCATAAGTATAGAGCGGGTATGCGGAGACGGTCTCTGGCGCCGGTGGCAGATGGCCATATTGGATATCGAGCAGGGCGGTAAGCAACTCCGTGCGGCGGGCTGGCCATTCTACCGGCACGCCCACAGGACGACCATCAGCGAAGGTTAGCAGATCGGGCAGCGTGAGGTTAAGATGCATGACAGGACTCTCCGTCAGTGTCAGACTATTGAATATGCGCGACCATTCCCGGCAGGGTGATGAAGACGCCATGTTGATCGGCGATGATGTTGATGAAGGGGACGGCGGGGCCGGGGAGGCGGTTGGCGACGCTCTGCCAGCGCGCGCCGTCCCAGCGCGCGGCGATGGCGCCGCAGACGACCCAGGGATTGCCATGGCGGTCCACGGCGTAGATGGCGGAGTGTTTCAGCTTCGGCAGGCCGCCGGGCGCGCGCCAGGCATCGCGTTGAAAGCCTTTTGGCAGGTCGGCGGTGAACCAGAGGCGCCCACCGCTATCGAGGAGGCCTCCGCGCGCGGAGGCCTCCTCGATAGCGGTGGGCGGGCGAAACGCGGCGCCGTCCCAGCGCGCGCGAAGGGTGACACCCCCTCCCGTCGCGTCCCAGGTGATGAGCCAGAGGCGGCCCGCGCCGTCATGTACCATCGTCCAGTCATCCTTGACGGCCAACTTTGCCGGCGGCAGCTCTTCCCGCCCGCCGAGGAAGGTGCCTACGCGTATCACCTCACGGCCACGGTACAGTTCGCGGGTGCCGTCTTTGCACAGGCGGGTGAAGCCGTCGTAGGCGTCATGCACCCAGAGTTCGTCGCTGATGATGGCGAGTTCGCGGGGGACGAAGCCTCGGAGTGGGGTTAATTCCTCACCAATTTCCATCAGGTCGGAACTGATTCCTTTGGATGCGACGTGGAGATACAGTTGGGTCGGCGTCCAGGCGCTGCTGGCGCTTGGACCATCATCCATGTGCTTCTCCTTGAGATTGGGGAACAGTACTTGCCGATCTTCTTTCGACTGAGCATGCCATCCCTGCCCATCCCATCGCCACCAGCCGGGCAGTGTCATATATGTGATGGCAAAGAGGTGTGCGCTATCCTGCCCCGGTACAGTGATGATATGGTCGAGTGTGAATATTCCCTCCAGCCGCGAGCCGCTTTCATGCACCCCAGCTACCGTAACGGACCAGGTTGATGCGTTAGGCCCGACGTCGGGACCTGAGATGCGATAGTTGTAGATAGTTGATGGGGTAAACAAACTATCGTCATGCTCCAACGGCGGTGTTGATGTCAGTGATGATATGATGCGCGTCGCTTCCGCGCGGCGTCCTGTCCGCCAAGCGGCATCAGCATAATAATAGAGGGTGTGGCCGTCGAGTCCGGTGATGTAGGCAAATGATTTCGCGTCACGGGCTTCCAGCGCGGCAAAGCGCGTGTAAGCGTCTTCCGGCTTCCCGGCGCAGGCGGCGGCCACGGCGTCGGTTATCGCCGTTGTCTGGCGTGGGTACACGAGCCAGGCGGTGTCGAAGACCTTCCCCACACCGACGATACCGAAGTTGCTGGTAATCCACTTGTGCAGTTCAAGTGCCTGATCTTCAGCACGT
>JAKIYB010000396.1:0-4162 GCA_022708765.1 Armatimonadota bacterium
CGCGCACCGCAAGGTACATGTAGCGCTTGCCGTCTACCTCGAAGCTGGTGGCCGCCAGTTCGACGGGAAAGATACGGCCATCGGCATAGCGGTGGTAACGCAGGGGCAGCGTGTAGACTTCACCGAGCTCCGCTTGCGTAATGCGTTCGACGGTGTCTTCCGTATCCTGGGTGAGGTCGGTGATCTTTAACGCCAGAAACGCCTCGCGCGGGTAACCGTATAATCGCAGCGCGGCGTCATTCGCCTCGACGTGCTGCAAAGTGGCGACATCGAAGAGGATGAGGGCGTCCGGCTCCACGGCAAAGAGGTAGCGGAAGCGTTCTTCGCTCTCGCGCAGCGCCTGCTCACGCCGCAGGTCGTCCTGCTGCGCGGTGTCCAACGCTCCCAGCATGGCGTTGACTGATATGCCCAGTTGGGAGATTTCATCGCGACCGTCCGCTGCCACGCGCAGCGACAGGTCGCCGGCTTCGCTGATCGCCGCTACCCGCCGCTGCAAGCTGATGATGCGTCGCAGTACGGTGCGTTCCAGCAGCAATACCATCACCAGCCCTACTGTCAGGCCAACCAGCAGCAGCCAGAACAGCAGATAGTTGATGGTGATGACGCCCTGCCGATAAATGCTGCGCGGTTGCTCCACGCGGAGGAGGAGCGGACTGTGCGCATCCAGGCTGGCCAGTCGCACGTAGGCAGCGACGCGGTCGTCGCTCAGCGGGATGATGGTACTGGACTGGCTTGCGGTAAGCAAGCCGCGTGCGCGCACGCAATCCGCCGGTAGCGCGCTATCGTTCAACGCGTGCAGGGTGAAAGTAAGCTGAGTTGTGGCGATGAGATGCGCCAGGAAGCGTGCGTCCACACGCTGTCCGACTGCGACGATACCCCGCGCGGGACCTTCGCCGTTGCTGGTGAGAATCGGTTCCGCTGATAACAGCCATAGACCATCCGGTAAGGCCGCCAGGCCCGCGGCGCTGGTTTCCGGCGCGTTGATCGCGGTGAAAGGGTTGCTGGTGCGCAGGTAATCGCGCAGATGCGCCGGCACGGCGACAATGCTCTCCTCCTCGTCATCGAACATGCCCTGGTAGACGAGGCGCCGTTGCGCATCGAAAATGAGGAAGACCGTGAGATGCAATTCCGTGTAAGTGGAAGGCACCAGGTTACTGCGCGTGAAGTCCGCGTCCCGCGTTCGCACATAGGCATACATGTCATCCCATTGCGCCCAGTCACTCGCAATACGGGTCAGCGTTTCACTCTCATCCCGCAGGGCATTCTCCACCCGTTGCGCATCTCGGCGGACCTGCGTTGCTTCGAGCCGTTGAAAACTGTCCAGCAAGAGCGAACGCACGCTGACATAGAGGATGACCATCAGGCCAGCCAGCGTGAGGCCAAGGATGAGTATGGTGGTATTCCGTACCGTCATACGCGAATGCCATGCTGGACGTCGTTCGGACCGGTAATCATCATGAATAAGAGCATAAAAACCGGCATCGCAACAGTTTGCGCTCCTGACACACTATACACCATTTTCCGCCAGTAGGAAATGCTGACCCGGTTTGCGTGCGTGTTGCCGATTCTCGATTCACCGGGAATCTGCTAGAATGAGGGAGATTCACCTTTCTCCCCTACCTCGGCTTAAGAGATTGGGCGGGAGGTGAACCTGGAAAGCGAGTGTTTGCATGAGCCGTATAGCCGCCAAATTTGATGCCTGCCGCGCGCGCGGCGAAGGCGCGCTGGTGACCTATCTGATGGCCGGAGATCCCGATGCCGACCGCGGCTTGACGGCGCTGCGCGCGGTGGCGGCCGGGGGGGCGGATGTCATCGAGCTGGGGGTACCCTTCTCCGACCCGATGGCTGACGGCCGCGTTATCGAACAGGCGGCGATTCGCGCGCTGGCGGGGGGCGAGATTACGCTCATGCGGTTGCATGAGGTACGCTTCTGCCCGCTGCCCGCGCCGGACGCACTGCGCACGCTCTTCGGCACACTCGATCCGGCAGTCAAGGTACTTGCGTGCTGGCTGCGGCCTGAACTGCACCCCATGTTGTCTGAACCGCCGGAAATCGCGGAAGGATTGCGCTGGATGATCGGCGCCAATGCTCGTGCTGCCGAAGAGGCATACACAAACCCGTCGTGGTGGGATACCTGGTTACGAAACGGTTATCCCGCCGCCACACAGGCGCTGGCCTGGCTGCAGACGATGCCGCTCCCTGACCTGACTCCCTGGGAATGCTCGCGTCACGAATGGCTGACACGCTATCTGCTGCCGGTATATCCGTCAATCTGCCGGAATCTGCTGCTGGCGCACGCGGCCGCGGGTCGGTCAGCGGTGACGCTTCGGACGTTGGCAACAGAGGGTGACCTGCCTTCACTGCGCGCGTTGGGCTTGGCGGCTTCCGATAATGAGACATTGGCGGCGCTGCGGGATGCCGAACATGATGGCGGGCGTTCCATACAGTCGGCGGCCCGCGCGGCGCTGGAACAACATGCAAGCCGGCTGGGACTTCCGGGACGTGAAGAGCTCGCGCGAAAGCAACTGTTAGCGCAAGCTTGGGAAGCCGGACCGCTGTTCGAAACGCAGGTACGCGTGGGATGGAAGGAGGGTCTGTACCGGCTGCGGCTGAGCCTGCACCGGGGGCAGGTAACATTGGAAGCGCTGGGACCAGGCGGCGTGCTGCCGCGCATCCCGACGGAACTGCGCCGTAGCGAAGCATACGGCGAGGCGCGGACGGCACAGAAGGAGGCACAGCAGCGCTACCGGCTCTTCCGTGAATATCTGGAACGCGCGATGCTGGAAGAGGCGCCAATGCCCGCCGGGCAATTCCGTTTCCTGCTGACGAATACGCTCTTCACTCACCTAGCCGAACGGCTGGTCTGGCGCGTCGCGGGTAGGGAGGCATTCCTCTGGGCAGCGCCGGATCGCTGGGAGACGTTGGACGGCGATGCAATCGAGCCATCGGAAGGCTTGACCCTCGCATTGGTCCATCCCATCGCCCTCTCCACAGAGGGGAGCCTGGCAACCTGGCAGCAGGCGGCGGCGGAACGCCAACTTGTGCAACCATTCAAGCAACTCTTCCGGGAAGTGTATGCCCGGGACGGGGAAGACGGTATGCGCGCCACGCGCTTCGCCGGGCGAAGAATTGATCCCCGCCGAGCATACGCACTGCTCAAAGCCGCTGGTTTCGCGCCCGGATCAGGAGTGGCACGGCGCGATTGGCCGGGCGGCGTGACATCGCACCTTTGCTGGGCGGAGGGGGCGCGGGGGCGCGATCTCTTCGGCCCGCATGCGCTGGCCGAGGCATCCACCGGCAGCATCTGGTTCACCCGGGGCGACGAGGCGCTGCCGCTGCACCGGGTGGACGCCATCATCTTCAGTGAGACGCTGCGCGCCGCCGACCTGCTGACCACGCGCGCGGCGGCGGGCGATGCCGACCTCACCTCGCGCGAGACGGTGGCGCTGCGGGCGACGCTGCTGCGGCAGTTGGCGCGCAGCTTCCGGCTGACGAACATCGCCGTGCCGGAGGATGGGCGTTTCGCCGTGGTACTCGGTGCCCGCGCGACGTATCGCTTGAACCTGACAAATGGCGCCGTGCTGCTGGAGCCGGAAGGACGCCAAATCGTCCTTCCGCCGGCCGACCCCCGCTGGCTCCCCGCCGAAGAGCGCGACGCCACCAGCGACATCCTTGCCACCGCCGTCACGCTGGCGAACGATGGGGAATTGATGGATTTGACGTTTTTGGCCCAGTTATAACCAGCCGACCATTAGCATGATCAGTATCATCAACAGCAGACTCTCGGTCAGTGCGCGGCGGAGTGCGATGCGGTGGATGCGACGGCGCAGCAGGGCGATGAGGGTGGCGACGGGCAGCAGAAGGCTGCCCGCTTGGAGTGGCAGGCGCGGCGCGCTCACCGAGATGCGGAATGGGGCGTCGGTGGGTGCATCGGTGAACAGCAGGTCATCCGTCATATCGCCGACGTTCAGGCGCGTGCGCAAGCGCGTCAGATAGAAGAGTTGCCGCGAGAAGGAGCGCAGGCTGTCAGGCAGCGAGGCAAGAGCGCCGTACTCAACCAGCAGCACTGGCTTGCCTTCCTGGCGCGCCTGCTGCGCGAAGGCCTTATCATAGCGTTGTTGAAAAGTATCTTCCCCCACGGCTTTGGCGCCCACGGTGAACT
>JAKIYB010000396.1:4261-4529 GCA_022708765.1 Armatimonadota bacterium
AAGACATAGAGCAATACTTCGTTATCGTCGGCGCGGCTGCTTACTGCGGAAATGCGCAGTGGGAATACCAGCGTATCGGTGCGGAAGGTGAGGGCGAGCAGTTGATCGGGAAAAAACTCGCCGGGCTGCTGGCGCGATGACCCCTGAACGAGCGTGGGCGTCATCTTCGCCGCAACGAAGCCCCAGTTCTTTGCCACATAGCACTGCAGAATATCTTGCCCACTCGCGGGAAATTGGAAGCCGTTCGTCGCCAGCCAGTCGGTGAGTG
>JAKIYB010000397.1 GCA_022708765.1 Armatimonadota bacterium
TGGTGCAGATGAACCGGCCCGCCGACCTGCCCGCCGGCGAGAAGCGGCCCACTTTGCTTTGCTGGCACGGTCACGGCAGATTCGGCAAAGATTCCGTCATGGGCAACGCCTCCGATCCCGAGCGCCGGGCGGAGATCGCAAAATACAACTACAACTACGGCCAGCAGATGGCACAGGCCGGCTTCGTCACCTTCGGGCTGGACTGGATGGGCGTGGGCGAGCGCGCCGACTGGGCGAAGCCGCATTACCTGACGCATAACGGCGGTCGCGATTGGTGCAACCTTTACTACCTGCACGCCACCATGCTGGGCATGACCAGCCTCTCCATCAACGTGGGGCACGGCATGGCCGCCACCGATTTCGTGCTGACCCAGCCGAACGCGGACGCCGACCGCCTGGGGGTGATGGGCCTTAGCGGTGGCGGCACCATGACCACCTGGACGGCGCTCTGCGACCGGCGCTTCAAAGCCGCCGAGATCATGTGCTACTGCGACCAGTGGCCCTACTTCGGCATGCGCGACCTGAACTACTGCGGCATGCAGGTCGCTCCCGGTCTTTTCAGCCTGGTGGACCTGTCCAACCTGCAGGGGCTCATTGCCCCCACGCCGCTGCTCTTTGATATCGGCATCTACGACACGTGCTTCAAGCTGGACACCGCGCTGCCCGCGTATCGAAAGGTGGAGGCTATCTACCAGGCTGCCAGCGCGCCCATTGACCTGGACCTCTTCCCCAGCGAGCACGCCTGGGGCGGCAACAAGTCGGTGGCGTTCTTCACGGAGCACCTGGGGTGACGCCGAATTATTTTTCCATAAAGACTGTGCAAACCAGGTAGGAATTCAACCGGCTTGCGCCGAATGGGGTACTGCAAATACGGAGCGGGACAACCGCCACGTCTGGTTGCCCCGCCAATCAGGGATACGATCATGCGCTGCCCGAACTGCAAAGAGGATGGCTTCAGCTCCGGCATCGATCGCTGCCCGCGCTGCCGTAACACGCTGCCCGTATGGCCGGCGGACACGCTTGGCGACGGCACGTTGCTCGACCGCGCGCGCTTCCGCATAGACTGTCCGCTGGGTAGCGGGGGATTTGGCAAAACCTACCTTGCCACGCGCATGGGGGACGGCGAGGTGGTGGCCGTTAAGGAATTCTACCCCTCTACTCTTGCTACGCGCGTTGCCGGGGGCACGGCATTGACGCCAACAAATGGTCAGGCGGACTTCGATAAAGCGCTGGCGCGCTTCCTCCGTGAAGGGAAAATCCTTCGCGACGAGCTTGACCACCCGAATATCGTCAAAGTCTTCTCCACCTTCGCCGACAACAACACCGCGTACCTGGAAATGCCATTTATCTCCAGTGTTACACTGCGCAAAGAGCTTTGCTCGATTCAAGGACGGCTTTCAGAGGAACGCATCATTGACCTCTACATGCAGCTAGTGGATGCGTTGGCACAGGTGCATGCCATTGGTTACGTTCACCTGGACATTAAGCCGGAAAACGTGATGGTCGCGGATAATGGCCGTCCCGTGCTTATTGACTTCGGCGCCGCCAAGCGCACGGCACCTTCCATTACCGGCTCCTCGCGCATCTTCAGTCCGCATTACGCCCCCCCGGAGATGAACATCCGCGAAGAAGATCTGACTCCGGAAAGCGATATCTACGAAATGGGCGTAATGCTGTACGAGTGGTTGACGGGTGAATACCCGCCCCGCTTCAACGGCACACGGCGACAGGGCGGCTGGACACCCCGTGCGGTGTCGGAAGCCTGGCGCACGATCGTAACAGCGGCGCTCCATTATCATCCGGAGCAGCGCCCGTCGGACATTCGCTCCTGGTGGGCGATGGCACCTAATCAGCAGCGCTGGGACGTGCAGGTGCTGGCGATTCCCCCTGATGAGAAGCACGGGCTGGTCATGCTTATCCACCAGTTGGCGGGCCGCAGCCTGATGGACGCCATGGCCTTCACGAACAGTCTGCCGCAGACACTGGCCACCGGTGTCTCGCGTGATGAAGCCGAGCGCCTGCGGCACGCGCTGGAAGCGGAAGGCGCCCAGGTAACCATTACCGAACATGGCGCGTGCGGCGCGCCATCCGGTCCTGAAACGCCGGTCAAACCGTACCAGTTGATCCTGCAGGCCATCCATCCGGAGCGCAAAGACGACGTGGTGCGCGCCCTGCGGAATGACTGGGGCATGACGTCGGCGGAAACACGGACAGCGCTGGACGCGCTGCCCTATGTGCTGCTGGAATGTGATAATCCGCGCGAGGCGCGGCGGCGCAAGGATCGGCTGGTCGGGTTATGGAACCGCGAGCGCGACACGTGGGAAGACGCGCCGAATGACCCCGAGCCGCCGCCGGTCGTCAAGCATTTCGAACTGGTGTTGACGGCGATACATGCCGGGCGACGCGAAGAGGCGCTGCGCCAGCTCAGGCTGAAGATGGGGCTGTCGCCGGAAGAAGCCGAGCGCATGATCACCCGGTGTCCGGTGGTGATCGGCCGGTGCGATGATACCCTGGAAGCGAACTTGCTGCAGCAGCAGTTGGAAGAAGGCGGCCTGCTGGCCGTTGGCCTGCGCGAAAAAGGCGCTGATGCCTGGACGCTGCCGCCGCGGACGCTGCCCGCCGAAGCGCCGACACGGCGTTTTGAGCTGGTGCTGGAGGCGGTAGACGCGGAGCACGTCGTCGAGGTGGCGATGCAGCTTTGCGAGGTACTACAGTATGGCCGGAAAGAGGCCTTGCTGGCGGTCGCGAGCGTGCCCCATGTGCTGTGGGTGTTCGATGATGAAACCGAGGCACGGCGTGTTCGCGAGCGGTTAGAGTTCACGCGCACCGCCTCGGTAGGTTTGCGCGAAGCGGGCACCGCGCCATGGCTGCTCCCGCCTACCCCGCTGCCGCCCCCGCCGCCGGAATTCGCGCTGCGCCTGCTCAGCATAGAGAAGGAGCGGCAGTCGGAACTGATCACCGCCGTTCGCTCACTGTTGAAACTGAGCGCGGCGGATGCGCGACGGCTGGTTGAAAGCGCGCCGTCCGAACTGGGGCGATTCCCCGACCTTGCGCTGGCGCGCGAGCTGAAGCATCAGCTTGAACGGGAAGGCGCCGCCATCGCCGTGGTGAACGCCGCCACCGGGGAGATCGTGGAGCCACCCATCCGGTCCACCGCGCCCCGCTCCGCCGGCATGTCGCGCGTGAGCCGCATGCTCCTTATCATCGGCAACCTGGCGCTCATCGGCCTCACGGTGTGGCATTATGTGCAGGCCGGCGGTACCGCGAACACGCTGGGCGCCATTTTCTGGAGCGTGCTCATGCTGGTGTTCGCGCTGGGCATCGGCCTGGTCACTGCTGATACCGTCATCCGCCTGCGGGGAGTGAACGGCGCGCGGCGGGGCATCTCCGCCACGCTGCTGACCCTCGGCGTGCCGGCGCTCGGTCTGTTCAACACACGCCAAAACCCGGAGTCATTCTTCGCCGGCTGGCTTATTGTCTTCGGCGTCGGCCTGGTCGTCTGGCTCACCGCGGTCTTCCTTGCGCCGACCGCCGAGACCGCGGATGGCGAGGCGGATGTTCCGCCCACCCATGCGCCCAAGGACGACTCCCCGACGCCCGGCGGGAGAGCGGCGGCATTGGAAGCACAGATCGAAGATCTGCTCGGAGACGGTAAGGGTTAGCAAATCACGCCGGCGCGCGCGTATAGGGATACAGGTGATCGAGCTGGAGCCGCTCTTCCTGCGGGGGTATGTTTGCGATGCGGTGTCTACACTGTCATACGGATGGGATCGCGACGGCGACGGTGGTGTGCCCGGACTGTGGGGCGCACCTGCCCACCCTGCTGCGCGACGTGCTGGCAAGCGGCACCCTGCTGCGCGACAGCGCGTACCGCATTGACTACGCGCTGGGCCAGGGGGGGTTCGGCATCACCTACCGCGCCATGAACGTGTCGCTGGAGCAGGTGGTCGCCATCAAGGAATTCTACCCCCGCGAGCACGTGCACCGGGAGACGGAATCGCGCCGGGTGGGCGTGCCGCCGGCCAAGCAGGAAGCCTTCGCGAAGGGATTGGACCGCTTCATCCGCGAGGGACGCACGCTGGCGAAACTGCATCATCCCGGCATCGTGACCGTACACAACCTCTTTGAGGAGTTCGGTACCGCCTACCTGGTGATGGAACTGGTGGCGGGGCGCACGCTGCGCGATGAACTGGACGCCGCGAGAGGACGCCTGGCCCCCGCCCGCGTCACCGAGATCATGGACAAGCTGGTGGACGCGCTGGCGGCGGTGCATGCCGAGCACATCGCCCACCTGGATCTCAAACCTGATAATATCATCCTCACGCCGGACGGACGCGTGGTGCTCATTGATTTTGGCGCCTGCAAGCAGGACGTGACCGCCCATACCCACAGCACCACCCGCGCCTTCACCATGGAATACGCCCCGCCGGAGCTGATCGCCGGGTTGGACGTCGGGCCGGAGAGCGATCTCTACGAGGTGGGGGTGATACTGCAGGAGATGCTTACCGCCACGCTGCCGCCGGCCG
>JAKIYB010000398.1:0-259 GCA_022708765.1 Armatimonadota bacterium
TGGGCGATGGCCAGCAGCGCTTTGCTGATTGGCGTCATCTGTGCAATCACCCCATCCAACACCAGCCCGTCAAAGGTATCCTCGGGCGTGCCAATCTTTCCTGGAAGGAATGCTTTGTTAATGACTGTGAAGGCCTGTCGAGCGCTGCGGAACCATACTTCCGACTCTAATTCCGTATTCCATTGGGAGTGGATATTCGGATCGTTCGTGCCGCCTTCCGCGTCCTTCGAGCCCCAACTTGTCACGGTGAAGGGCTTCG
>JAKIYB010000398.1:269-4521 GCA_022708765.1 Armatimonadota bacterium
CCGGTGGCGGGAATCTTTTCGTCAATGGCATTGCGCAGATCGGTGCTCTGCGGCTCCACGACTGTACCGGGGATCTTCCGCCCCATCAGCACCGCCAGATCGCGCTTCTGTTGGGCGCCGCCAGAGTAGAGCTCCAGATTGACGGTCAGCGTTTTCGCATAGGGCTTAAAGAGATCGCGCACGACAATACTATCTTCCAGTTCGGCGATCTGCTGCTCGTGATACGCTTGCAGGCGCTTCAGGTAGGCTTCCGTCTTCTGGATGTATCCCCACTCGTTGAAACGGTCGCGCGCATCCTTCTTTGTTGGACGCAGATTATACGCCGTCATCCAGAATGGTGTGGTGATCATATTTCCGGAGGTATTATCTTCTGCTTTTGCGTCCAGGTAGGCATTCATCAGCGGATCGCGATTCTTCCGATCTTGCCGTTCTACAGAAGTGGCTGTCGCCGCATTAAAACCTTCGCGAAAATTCGGCTGGCCGGCGCGGATCCAATCCAGACGCGCCTGTAGGAATTCCGCGCGCCGCTCCAGATTCACCTCGCCGGTAACAGTGGCGAAACAATCCTCGAACCACTCCCGGAACGCTGGATTCCGCCGCTCCCACTGCTGGCGATAGGCGATATTTCCCTTGTTCTTCTCGTGGTCGACCGGATGTAGGCCATCAGTGGGATTCCAGGGTTCTTCGCTCCCAATAATTTCATTCAGCGCCGTCTGGACGTATTCCACCTTCGTCTGGTGCTCGGTGATCAGTTTTTCGAACGGGGTGTAGTCTTTGAACCGTGTCGTGAAGCTTTCTATCGCCTGATTTAACCGGCAGACGCCTTCCAACGACTGTGCGTGCCCGGAGGTAGCGACGAAAACGATGTCGCGCTTCATCGAACTCTGATATGACTTCAGTGCCCGCGCCATCTCCAGCATCACCGCCAACGAGATCGCCTGCTCGCCGCCCGGCGAGACGTCCGGCACGACGGAATAACTGTCGTAATAGCAGGTGACGACGAGAGCTTCATTCACTTTATCCGGTGCCTGCCCGCGTAGCACGCCGATGATGTTGCGTGCCGGCCGCGACTGCCAGGTGACTTTGCAGCGAATGGTGAGTGGCTGACCGGCGAACTGCTCGATTGGTCCGCGGACGAGGAAGCGCGGGAACGGTTGATCGAATGGCGTTGTCATCACGTTCCATGTCGCCGGCGTGTCAGGGTCGCCCTGCTTGATGGCGTCCTCTTTTACCAGCACCGCTTGCGCGCCCATGGATGCGAGCATCGCCCAGGAAAGATCCAGTCCCTCGTTCAAGACAATGCTCTGTTCCAGCGGCTTCTCGACAAGGTCCAGCGGGGCTTTGGATTTTGTGATGACTAGCGGGCCGGTTACACCTTCGTCCGGCAGTGCGGTGGGAACCAGGCCAGCGGGTTCAAACGGATAGAGCGCTACGCCGGGAAGAGGCTTGCCATCTTGACCGAGAATCTCGCAATACTCCGTAACGGGCACCACCACCGGGAAGCGCTGGGACACCACGTTGTTCTGGCCGCAGGCATCGGCAAAGGTTGTTTCAATGAGTTTCGCGGTGTTCTCAAAGCCCGGTGTTCCCGCAACGCGCCCGATCTGACGGGCGCCAGCGGAGGTGCTGGAGCGCTGAATGTCCGCGAAGCGCCGCCGCAATCCTTGCGCGGTAAGCGCCTGGGTGAGCGCATCTTCCTCATAGTTCTGCGTGAATTTAATGCCGGGCTCGCGCTCGGGCGGTTCAGCGACACGCACGAAGAGGTAAAGCGTCACCAGGCTCAACACGGCGAAGAGCACGGCCACAGCCCATTGACTGGCGGGGATATGGGTATTTCGTGTCATCATGGCATTCTACTGTAGATGTTCGTCACTCCGATGGAGCGGAGATAGAACCCGACAACGTCGAAGAGCATGATCGAGACCACGCAGGCCAGGAACATGCCGACGCAGAAGGGAATAAGCCCCTTCCGAATGGAATGTGCGCCGCCGATGCGCAGCACGACCAGGCGTATCAACCACGCGACGAGCATGATGGACCATGCGCCGCGCATGAAATAGGTAGTGGAGAGCACATAACCCAGCGGATGCAGTGGAAACCACATGAAGAGGCTGCGTAGCGTCGCGAGCAGACCGGTAACGCCCACCCCGATAGCCACGCCTTTAGCATCCACGTTCTCCACAACATTGAGCGGCGCGCTGGCGGGAGTGAGCAGGTTTGTCGGGTCCGCGGTGAACGCGCGGTCAATGGCCGCTTCACCATTGCGATACCCGCTGAAGTACCAGTTTTGCCCGTAGGGCCAGGTGGTGGCCATATTGTCGGCACCGAAGCCGTACGCCCAGCAGAGCAGCACAAAACCCCCGAGGAAGATGCCGCCGAGTAACCCAAGCCAGAGGCCGTGACCGATATCGCGCGCCCGTACCTTGAAGTGGCGGCCTAACTCCATCATCTCTACCTGCACTGGCGCGATGAAGAAGAAGCAGGACACGCACATAAAGCCGCTGGCGATGGTCGCCACCAGCATGCCGGTAGTGCCGAAGACGGCGAATCCGCCGATAGCCGCGACGAAAAACATGCTGAAGTATGGCATCCAGTAGGCAAATGGCATGCCCGCTTCGGCGCGCACCTTGCTGGAGGTGAATCCGATGATCAGCATATAGCTGAAGAACAGCAGACTCGCGACCCAGCCCATGCGCGTCCAAACACCCCAGCCGATGATGAGCGCCAGCGAACCGAGGATCATCAGCACCGCGGCGCGGTAGGAAACTACTTCACCACTGTCGTCCATCGGCTCCTTGCCGATGAGATGCCGCCAAATACGCGCCAGGTGCCGGCGAGCGGCTACCAGGGCGACGATGGCGTATCCGATGAAGGCGCCAATTGACTGCTGCCACTCCCAGGGATAGCCGGCGAATTTATTCCAGTTGAACGCTTTACCGAAAACATGCAGCAGTTGGAAGAGCAGAAAACTCGCCCACATCGAAAAGAGGATGTCCGTCTCGATGAGCAGCGCGATGGCCAGGATCGTAAAATCAATTTTTACGTAGCTGGCATTCGTCAGGAAAACCTTGATCAGCGGATTTGTGAAGAGGGTATTGAGCTGGAAGGGGTCGTAGAAAGGCGCCGGCACACTGGTGTAATAGAAATGCAGGCCTTTAAGGATGCATAACAGCAGCGTGATGCCGAATCCGATCCACATCACCTTGCTGCGAAAGATGGCGAGGAAAGGCCGACCCTTCTCATCCTTCTCCTCAGTGAAGAGTTGCCGCGGCAGGATATTCATCGGGAAGGTGAAGCGCTCGCTGTCCACCCACTGTTTGCGCATGAGCACGTTAAAGCCCATGAAACCGAGGAAGAGCGCGCCGATGAGCAGCGTCCAGGCAATCGCCGGCCAGAGCCACTGCCCGAGTGGGATAAATCCAGCGACCAGATAACCCAATCCGGTAAAGGAGAAGAGGTAATCCGGTCGCCGGAGGGTGAAATCCCGCTCGCCAGGGCCCAGATCCTCGTATTTGGACGCACGGCGCACTTTTACGCCAGTATACAGGCCTTCAATCGCCTGCGAATTAAAGAACTGCACGTCCTGCACGGTGAGTTTGCCCGGTCCGGTGAGGCCGATACGCAGAGTGAGCGCGTTTTCCAGATTTACCGGAATCTGGACCGGGCACTTGCCGACGCGCTGGAAACCCTGTCGTAGCGCGAAAGTGGGGCTGGTCGGCGTTGAGCTCAATATTACGGTATGCTCGGCGTCATTATCCGCCTGCATGGTCACGAAATAGGAGGAACCGGATTGCAGCCCGCCATCCGTCTTCACCAGGCAGGAGAAGAGGAAATTCTCTCCCGGCACGAGTTGCGTGCGCGTTCCGACCATCTTGTCCAGGCGAAGTTCCAGAAAACTTCGGTCAGTCGGCTGAGTGTTGACGAGAGTGGGGCAAGCCAGTGTCTTTGTCTTGTGCGGCCACGACTCATCCGTCCAGGCCAGCGTCCCCGTCCCCTTCTGCTCGATGCCACCGAGCGTCATTTCGCCATTGAACGGGCTGGGTGCCAGATTTCTGCCGTGTGGCCAGAGCACCGGGGGTAGACTCTCGTAAGATTTAAAATCTTCGTTGTGTGGGATCGAAGCCAGTAGACCGGGGATACGGTGCCACATCCCCTGGGTCATCAGCGGTGCGGCGACAAAGAGTGCGGCGAGAATGAATACCAACTCGGCGGATGCCAGCCGTAACGGACGGCGCAGCAGATAGAGTAGCGC
>JAKIYB010000399.1 GCA_022708765.1 Armatimonadota bacterium
CCCAGCGCCTTCACCATTGTCGGCGGCATCGCCTACGACATTTTCAACGGCGGCGGCAACCGCGCGGCGTATCGCGAAGCCCAAGCGAGTCTATCGTCCGCGGAAATCCGCGCCGCGCAGATAGGCCGTGATATCGAGGTGGAGGTGGAGGAAGCCTACCTGAACCTGGAAAGCGCCCGCGAGCGCCTGGCGGCCAGCGACTTGAGTCTCAAAGCCGCGCAGAAAAATTTCGACGTGCAGCAGGACCGCTACAAGCAGGGATTCGCCATCCCGCTCGATCTGCTGAACGCACAGGTGGAAGTCGCCACCGCGCAAAGCAATGCCGTACAGGCTCGTTACGACTACTACACCTCATACGCCCAGCTTGAGTATGCCATCGGCACGCAAGGAGGTCTCTATGCGAACTAAGCGCCGCCCAACTCGGTGGATCATCGCTATTCTCGTCATCGCCGCTATCGCCGGCTTCTTTATCGTGCGAGCACGACAGAACGGAAAACAGGAGCCGATTATCAGCACCGCGAAGGTGTTTCGCGGCACGGTCACATCCAGCGTCTCGGGCAATGGCATCCTGCAACCGGTCACCACGGTGGAGGTCAAGTCCAACGTCGGCGGACAGATCGTCGAACTGGCGGTGGATGAAGGCGACATCGTGCGCGCGGGCCAACTGATCGCCCGCGTTGATCCCGCCGACTCGTTGAGTTCGCTGGAGCAGATGGAAGCGGACCTGACCGGCGCCACTGCCCGCGTGCAGTCCGCGCGTGAAAGCCTGGAACTGCAGCGACGGCAGTTGACGTCCAATGTCGAATCGGCTGAGCAGGCCGTCGCCGCCGCGCGGGTGCGGCTGGCGCAGGCTGAAAAGCTCGCAACCATACAGACGACGACATCGGAGTCCTCCGTACAGCAGGCGAAGGAGTCGCTGGCCGCCGCCAGAGCCAGGCTGGCCCAGGCGGAGGCACAAGCCGCCGCGCAGCCGAAGCTGACCGCCACCGCCATCAGACAGGCGGAGAGCAGTCTGGCCGCCGCTAAATCCGCGCTGCAGCAGACGAAAACCGCGCTCGCGCCGCAGAAGATCGCCGCCGCGCAGGCCTCATTCGATCAGGCGCAGGCGAACTTCGCGTATGCGGAAAAGAACCTGTCGCGCCAGCAGCAACTGCTCGCGAAAGGTTACGTGCCGCGCAGCCAGGTGGATACCGCCCAGCAAAGCTATGACGTGGCGAAAGCGCAGCTTGCCACCACGAAGCAGAAGCTCAATACGGTCAAAGATGAAGCGAGTGAAGATATCGAGTCCGCCCAGGCGCGAGTGGATCAGTCGGAAGCCGCCCTGGCCACCGCGAAAGCCAACGGCATTCAGGACGAGTTGAAGCAGCAGGAGGTGGCTTCCGCCCGCGCCTCGGTGAAACAGGCGGAAGCGAGTCTGGCCGCCGCGCAGGCCGGCAAAGGGCAGGATACCATCAAGGCGCAGGATATCGCCGCCGCAAAATCCGCGCTGAAGCAGGCGGAAGCCAACCTTGCCGCCGCGCGCGCCGGCGCTCATCAGGAACGAATTCGTCGTGAGGAAATCACCCAGGCGGAAGCCTCGCGGACCCGCACCGCCGCCTCGGTGGCCAATGCCCGCACCCAACTTGGCTATACAACGATCACCGCCCCGCGTGACGGCGTTGTGGTGAAGAAATACGTGGAAGTCGGCTCCATCGTCACCGCCGGCCGCTCTTCGCTGGGCGGTTCCGGCGCTGGCGTTGGGCTGGTGGACATCGCTGACGTAACGAAAATGCGCATCCAGGTAGACGTTGATGAGACGGATATCGGCAAGATTCGCGTCGGGCAGAATGTGGATATCACCGTGGACGCCTATCCTGATGAGCTTTTTTCAGGGCTGGTAACGAAGATTGCCCCCCAGGCAACCACTACCCAGACCGTCACTACCATCCCGGTGACCGTGCAGCTCGATTGGACGGACCGCCGGCTGAAACCCGGTATGAATGCCACCTGCGACTTCATCACCGAGCGGCATACCGATGCCCTGCTGGTGCCCAGTGAAGCGGTAACCGAGACGGACGGCGGCGCCACCGTGACGGTGATGGTGGACGGCGAACAGGTGAAGCGCGGCGTACGCATCGGCATCATCGGCAGTGATAACACCGAAATTCTGGAAGGCCTGAAGGAGGGCGATGAGGTGGTAACCGCCATCACCGATCCGTCAGCGGAATCGGGGCGGCGCCCGCGCGGTCTCTTCGGCGGCGGTGGACGACGGCGCTAGGCGCGAAGGGATGTAATCGCATGATTTTCGTGCGCGATTTGCAAAAAACCTATCATATGGGTGATATCGCCGTGCGCGCGTTGAAAGGCGTGTCGTTGGAAATCACCGCCGGCGAGTTCGTCGCGATCATGGGTCCGTCGGGTTCAGGGAAGTCCACCTTCATGAATATCCTGGGCTGCCTGGATAAGCCCACGGGCGGTGAATACATTCTGGACGGTTTCCAGGTGTCCGGCATGTCCGATGACGACCTGGCCGCGGTGCGCAACCGGCGTATCGGCTTCGTCTTCCAGACGTTCAACCTTATCCCGCGCCGGCCGGCCCTCAAACAGGTCATCCTGCCGATGCTCTACAATCCCGAAGCGCGGGAACTCGAAGCATGCGCCATTGCCGCGCTAGAGCGCGTGGGTCTCGGCGACCGCATCCATCATCGCCCGAATGAACTGTCCGGCGGACAGCAGCAGCGCGTCGCTATCGCCCGCGCGCTGGTGAACAACCCGGCGATCATCCTCGGCGACGAGCCTACCGGCAACCTGGACACCCATACCAGCGAGGAGATCATGGCGATTTTCCAGGAGCTGCACGCGGAGGGAAAGACGATCGTTATCGTGACGCACGAAGAGGATATCGCTCGTCATGCCCAGCGCATCATCCGGTTCAAGGACGGCCACATCATCGTGGATGAGCCGGTGACGGCACGCACTTCCGCGCGCGAGGTACTGGCAAAGCTGCCCGTCGAGGACGAGGAGGAAGACGCATGAATCTGTGGGAAAGCGTGCAGGTCGCTCTGGAAGGACTGGCGGCGAATAAACTGCGTTCCGCGCTCACCATGCTCGGCGTCATCATCGGCGTCTTCGCGGTCATCGCCATGCTGGCGATTGCCGAAGGCGCGCGCGTGCAGATGATGAGCAATATCCAGTCCATGGGCACCGACGTGGTGATGGTCTTCTCCGGCGGCGGCGGTCGCGGCGGCGGACCCGCGCGCGGTGGCTTCGGCAGTTCGCAATCGCTAACGCTGGACGACGCTTACGCCATTGCTGACGAGTGCCCTTCGGTGTTGAAAGTGGCGCCGGAAGCCGGCTCCAATGCGCAGGTAAAGTATCGCAACGTGAACACCAATACCCAGGTGCTCGGTACCACGGCGGACTATCCAAGCGTCCGCAATTATAAAGTCGCTTCCGGCAAATTCTTCTCAACGAGCGACGTGCGCTCGTCTTCACGCGTGGCGGTCATCGGTTTTGACACCGCGACGGAACTATTTGCACAGTTGACGCCCGTAGGGAAGGACATCCGCATCAACGGCAGTCGCTTCCGCGTGATCGGCGTGCTGGCGCAGAAGGGCTCGCAAGGCGGCTTCGGCAATCCGGACGACCAGATTCTCATCCCCGTCACCACTTCAATGAACCGGCTGTTCGGGCTGGAAAACGTGCGCATGATCAGCGCGCGGGCCACTTCATCCGACACGCTGCCGCAGGCGCAGGAAGAGATTACCCAACTGCTGCGCAAGCGGCACCGACTGGCCACTGACGCGGAGGATGATTTCCGCATCATGACGCAGACGGAGTTCATGTCCTTCGCCAACCAGGCGGCGAACATCTTCTCTTTCCTTCTCGGCGGCGTGGCGGCGCTGTCGCTGCTGGTGGGGGGCATCGGCATCATGAACATCATGCTGGTATCGGTGACGGAGCGCACGCGCGAAATCGGCATCCGCATGGCACTGGGCGCGCGACGGCGGGATATTCTATTGCAATTCCTGGTGGAATCGGTAGTGCTCTCACTGGCGGGCGGGGGCATCGGGGTGCTGCTGGGCCTGCTGCTGGTGGCATGGGCCGGCTCATTTGCCGCGGAGACGCTGGGTTCAACCCCTGTTGTCTCGATGACCTCTATCGTACTGTCGTTCACCTTCTCAGCCTTCGTAGGCATCTTTTTCGGCATTTATCCCGCGCAGAAAGCGGCGCGGCTCGATCCGATTGATGCGCTGCGCTACGAATAAATACCGTGCAACCGTCTGGCCATTGCCAGCGTATACTGAATGTGGAGGAATCGCCATGAAGCGCAAGCTGGTCCTTGGTCTCGCCCTGGTCATTGTGCTGGGGGGAGCAACCGGTGCTTTCTATCTGACAAAGAAGTCAACCGCTCCGCCCACTCCACCACAAACCGCCAACGCGAATGCTGGCGTATCCGCCGCGCCGCGCACCACGGCTCCGCCGGATACGGCAGCACCGGCTACTCCGCCTGCGACGAACAGCGAAAAACCGGC